>CAXFTV010000594.1:0-29642 GCA_964005845.1 uncultured bacterium | reverse complement strand
CTCCGGCAATCGCGTCCAGGGCGCCGGGCGGCTACAGATGGTGGACGCGGATATTCGCGCGACCACGGGCACAGAAGTAGAAAGTTTCATCTTCGACATCCGGAATCCAATCGGGCACAAACAGATCCAGCCGATCCGGTCGAAGGTAGCGCTCCGACCAGCAGGTAGTAGTGAAGATGCACGAGATAAACAAATAGTTGCCACTTTTTTGCCACCGTGTGCAGCACCCGCCAAAAGCGGAGGCTGCGGGTAAATTCCGTAGCAAAAATATAGGCAGGAAAGACCTGTATGTCATATCGGGGTGCGAAATCTTTTCCAGCAGCTGTTGCGGCAGCGGCCGTTGCGAACTGGCCAGCAGAGCCTTTGGTCAGCGGCAGAATTTTTGTCCTGTGGCCAATGCTGTAGGGGCATGGACTCAGGGCACAGATTTTAGTTCCAATTTGGCACTCGAGCCGGTTTTGGGCGCGATGGGCAGATCGACTTCTCATGCGCTTGCTCTGGAGTTGCCCAGGAAGCTTTCGGAGAGATTATCTCCGCGCTCCCGAGGGGGCGGCCCGCCAGGTCGCACCTCTAATTGCGCCCAGTCCGGTCCACAGGTAGCGAAACAGGGAGCTACCCGGTTTGTCCGGAGATATCTCATATCTTGGATTCCTGGGTGTCTTTGCGGCGCCGGCGCGCGAGCGCTAACTGCAGGATCAGGAGCAAAAAAAATGGCCCAAACTGAGTCCATTTCACCCAGTCGCGTTCGTCCCAAACATTGTTCATACTATAGCCAATCAATACTTCATAAGCAAGGAAGATGAGGCCGCTCAAAATTATCCAGGCCGGTTGTGGAAACAGGGTTAGGAAGGGCAGTAGCCACAGCAGGTACCAGGGGTGCAGCGTGGGCGATAGCAGCAGATAAACAGCCATGATTATGAAGGTGGCGCGATAGGGGTTTGCATATTTCAGCGGTGCCCAAAGAGCGGTGAGCAGCAGGATGCCGGTAAAGATCTGCCTGGTTAGTAGCAGTGCGGCATCGTCCCATTCGAGGCTGGGATTTTTGATGATTTCATAAAAAAGTGAGAACAAAGCATCGTTGAAGCGCCACTTCAGCAGGTATGTCTGCAGGCCGGTGAACAAGTGGGTGCCGCCGTCGGCGAAGAGAAGAAAACCGAGGGAACCCAGAACGGGGAACAAGATCAGGGGCCAGCGCCCCCGAGGGTGGAAAGGATGTTCCCCCATGCGGCGCCAGAAAAGCGGCAGGGCCAGAATGGGCAGAAGCTTGCTGAGAAAAGCAGCGCTCAGGGCCCAGACCGCAGCAGTTTTGCGTCCGGCTGACAGTCCGTAGAGCGCCAGTAATAAAAAGAAAACGCCGAGGGCATCGCTGTGGCCGCTGCCGGCAATTTCGATCGGGGGCAGCGGATTCCAGGCGTAGAGCAGAACCCGGCGGGGATCCCGGCGCTGTTGCAATAGAATTTTAACAAGCAGGAGCACGATAGCGCACTCGATCGTCATAAGGGCAAATTTCATCATTCCCAGGCCCGGCTGAAAGGTGCACACCAGACGAAAAAACAACTGGCTCAGGGGAGGGTAAATCGTCGGGATTTCCTTGTGATTGATGCCGGGATAGAGCGCGTCGCGCAGCGGCGACAGTACTGGTGCTTCCGGGGGATGCCGATAGGGGTTGATGCCGGCCAATTGGACGCGGCCGTCCCAGACGTAGCGGTAGATGTCGTCCGAAAGAGTGGGAGGACTCCACCACATGGTCAGGCGGAAGGCCAGGGCGAGAAGTAGAATCAGGTGTACTGATCCAGTTGGCCGATATATTACCAGGTAAGTGCCGAGGAGATAGAATCCAAAAGCGGCAAAGGCACCGCACCAGAACAGTGGAATCCGGGTGTGCAAATCACCCAGATAGAGCAGATAGAGCAGCGCTGCTTCAATGGCGAGACCAACCACTAGGAAAGGGCCGTTGCGGCGCAGCCAGCAAAGGGGAAAGGTTGACATTTAGCGCGCGATTCTCCGCGCTCCGGCGTAGCGCTTTTTAAAATAGGAACTTTCGAGCCCGGTGATGACCCCACCCGCGCTGGAACTGGCATGGGCAAAGCGGCCCTTGCCGATGTATACGCCCACATGGGAAACGCCTGGTCCCGAATAAGTGTCTTTGAAAAAGACCAGATCGCCGGGCTTCAGGCTTTGTTGTGGGTAAACTTTCTGACCAAGCTGGTACATTTGTTTGGATGTGCGGGGCAATTCGACGCCGTAAGTTTCGCGGTAGATGGCGCGTGCAAAAGCCGAGCAATCCATGCCTTGACGAGTGGTCCCACCCCATTTATAGGGAACGCCCAGATAACTGTCGACAACTCGCAAGAGGCGATTTTTGCCGCCGCGCTGGCGCTTTTTCAGCTCCCTGACGATTTTGGTGGAACCATCCCGGGTTGCGGCTTTGGTGTAGCGCGGAGCTGGCGCAATTGAAGCGCAGCTGTTCAGGAGCAACAGGAAACAAAGGATTCCTAAGAGAGGGTACATTTGGCTGTTTGCAGAATGAGCGGATTCGGTGGGGTGTACCTAACTTAAGATTTGTCGCAGTGCCTCGCAAGCGGGATGTGCGCTTGCGAGTATGGAGGCTGGGACGGCCTTGATGATGCCGGTTTGGTGTGGTAATATAATAAACAGCCTGTCCAGGAGGGAGGTGGTCCCTTGGTACAGGCAGCTATTCCGCTTTGTACTTTTCTACTTTTCCCACGGGGATACCAGGATATTGGTCCGCTCATAGAAGTCGGCGGGCAGAAACTTAGAGGGAGGGTTTGATGGAAAAATTTGCGGGCAAGGTCGTCGTCGTGACCGGAGCGGGGACCGGGATTGGTCGAGCCATCGCCGCTGGTTTTGTCGAGCGGGGTGGGCGGGTGGCGTTCGTGGGCCGGCGTCTGGACAAGTTGGAAGAGGCCGCCAGCGGCCTGCCTGGAGAGCGCGTCATGTGCCTTCCCTGTGATGTCTCCGAGCGCGAGTCCGTCGACGCGATAGTAGCCCAGGTAGAAGAGCGTTTCGGCACGACCGATATTCTGGTCAATAATGCGGGAACCAACAGCAATCCGCGAGCGCTCGCCGAGGTCGATCCCCGGGATTGGGACCGCACCATAGCTGTCAATCTGACCGGGGCATTCAATTTCGTCCGCGCAGTTCTGCCCGCAATGCGGAAAAAAAAAGACGGCATGATCATCAATATATCCTCAATTGCCGGGGTGCGCGCCGGCAAGCTCGGAGGAGCGGCTTATTCGGCTTCAAAGCACGGCATGGTAGCCCTTAACCACATTATCAACGAAGAGGAAGTAGATTACGGGATCCGGGCTTGCGCCATTTGTCCGGGCGAAGTCGAGACTCCGATACTGGAATTGCGGCCAGATCCGGTGGGTGCTGAACACCGGGCGCGCATTCTGCAGCCCGAGGACCTGGCCGCCGCAGCGCTCTTTGTCGCCGGCCTGCCACCCAGGGCATGCGTACCGGAGTTGATCATCAAACCGACGACCCAGATCTACCAATAAAAATAATTTTCAAGGAGGAAAAATGGAGCGCAAACCCGAAAGATTGCGCGTTGCGATTGCCGGCTGCCATCGCATGCTGAAGCCCGATCCCGGGAGTCACAATTTTGCCGCGGCATTCAATGCTGTGCCGCAGATTCAGGTTGTCGCCGTCTTCGACCGCGGGGCGGATACACGGGCCCAATTTAGGGGGTGCTGGGAGGAGGTCTGGGGACCTATTTCCGCCTACGACGACTACGAGCAGATGCTGGAACGCGAGGCGCCGGACCTGGTATGTATTGCCACGCGTCAGACCCAACACGCCGATCAGATTGAGCAGGCGGTGCAAGCCGGAGTGCGGGGCATACTGTGCGATAAACCCCTGGCCACAAGTTTGGAAGAGGCCGATAGAATCGGGGCCGCGTGCCAGGAGGTGCCTTTGCTTTTTGCCCTGGACAGGCGTTGGCTGGAGGGTTATAGGGAAGTTTGCCAGTTGATCGCTGCGGGGGCGATAGGACCGCTCACCAGCATGGTGGCATATGGGTTGCCCAATCTGATCAACCACGGTTGTCACTGGTACGATGCAATGCTGGCGCTGGCGGGAGATCTGGAGCCGGTGTGGGTCAGCGGCCTGGTGGACGATGTGGCGGGTGAGAGGGCGGATTCGCGGCGGCGTCTGGACCCGTCTGGACGGGGGCAGATTGGACTGGCAGACGGCCTGGTGCTCTATTTAACTCCGGATGGGGCGCACCAGGGGGCCAACATGAATTTTGAGATCAGCGGTGAAAAAGGGCGGTTGTTCCTTTTTGACGACGCTAGGGAAAATTTTATCTGGCTGGAAGAAGGCCCCCCTGGTGCAGGTCGCATGCAGCCCCTGGAAATAGCTGCGGGGAAAGGGGGTTGGCCGGCTGGTGCCGCCATGGTGAGAGATCTGGTAG
Source organism: uncultured bacterium (assembly GCA_964005845.1). GTDB lineage: Bacteria > Latescibacterota > UBA2968 > UBA8231 > UBA8231 > CAXFTV01. The sequence goes on along the minus strand of CAXFTV010000594.1, from coordinate 25,204 downwards.
AGGCGGTGCAGACGGGCAGACGCACGTCCTGTGACGTGGAGCAGGCGCGGCGGGCGACGGAGATCGGCTTTGCCATCCACCTTTCGTCACAGCAGCGGGGGGCCAGGATCGATTTGCCCGCCGTTGAGCGAGGTTTGTATCTGCAGTCCTTCCCCTGGGGCAATGAGTAGAACCGTGTCGGGCAGGTCGCGCCGGGGCAGCTGGAACTGGATGGTTCGCGCGAAGCCGGATAATTCTCTTCCCAACTACTAGCCTTCGGACTGACGCGCGGCTTCGATGAGGGCAGTGATATCGTCTGGCAGAGCGGCCTCGAACTCCATGTGGGCGCCGCTGGTAGGATGGCTAAAGCGCAACTGGCGGGCGTGAAGGGCCTGGCGCTGGATCAGGGTCAGCAGGTAGTTGGCGCGTCGGCGGTATTCCGGGCGAATGCCGGGGGTGCGGTTGCGTCCGCCGTAGGCCGGGTCGCCAAAGACGGGATGGCCGTAATGCTGCAGGTGGACGCGGATTTGGTGGGTGCGACCGCTCTCCAACTGCAGATCCAGCAGACTCAGGAAGCAAAAGTGTTCAGCGGTCGCAAAGCGAGTAGCTGCGCTGCGACCATTTTCGACCACGGCCATGATTTTGCGGTCGCGCGGATGGCGCCCAATGGGGGCGTCGATGCGATCCTCTGCAGCCTTTACCCGGCCCCATACCAGGGCGCTGTAGCGGCGTTCGATGCAGCGCCTTTCGAGCTGGCTGGCCAGATTGCGGTGGGCAGTGTCGTTTTTTGCCGCCACCAGCAGACCGGTGGTGTCTTTGTCCAGGCGGTGCACGATACCTGGTCTCAGTTCGCCGTTTATTCCGGAGAGGTCGCGGCAGTGAAACAGTAAGGCATTTACCAGAGTGTCCTGCCAGGAGCCGGGAGCCGGGTGTACCGTCATTCCGGCCCCTTTGTTCACCACCACTAAATCCCCGTCTTCGAAGAGGATGTCGAGAGGAATGTCCTGGGGCCTTATAGCCACTGGTTCGGGGGTGGGCAGGTCCACGACGATCCGATCTCCGGGGCGGACGACGTAGCTGGCGCGGATGCTCTGGCCGTTGAGTAGAACTGCCCCCTTTTTGATCAAATTCTGGATGTGATTGCGCGACCATTCGGGATGGCGCTGGCGCAGGAAAAGATCGAGTCGCTGAGAGATGCCTTGCTGGACCTGGATCTGCATGGGGGCAGAACTCCCGGATCTCAGTTTTCGAGGGGCTGATCGCTTTGCGAATGGATTTCCTGGTCAGCCGGTTTATTCTCCTTCTGCCGGGTGTATCCCAGGGCCAGGAGAAAGACCCCCACGGTGACAAAGCTGTCGGCGAAATTAAAAATCGGCCAGCGCAGGTCGCCGATGCCAAAGTCGAAAAAATCGATGACTGCACCCAGGTGCAAGCGATCGATGATATTGCCCAGTGCACCACCCAGTACCAGAGTCAGGGCAAAGCGGAGGAGCCGATTCTCCCGCGGCATAGTCCAGAACAGATAAACCAGGATCGCGAGGGCAATAATTGAGACGATGGTGTGGACCATGGGGCTGCCGATGTTGAGGCCAAAGGCCGCACCTGGGTTGTGGATATAGGTAAGTCTGAAAAAATTGCCGAGTACGGGTTCCGAATCGTACAGGCTCATAGTGCTGGTGATCAGGTATTTAGAAGCCTGGTCAATGACCAGGGTTATGGGTAGCAGCCAGAGCACTCTCACGAGGACTTGGTTTCTCCTTTTTCCTTGCAGGTTATGCACTGCGTGGCAGTGGGTACGGCCTCCAGGCGCGCCCGGCTGATCTCCAGGCCGCAGATGCGGCAGGCGCCAAAGGTGCCATCTTTGATGCGGTCCAGAGCTTCTTCGACATATTCTGCGTAAGCGCCGCTGCGCTGTGCAAAGAGCTGGGATTTTTCTCGTTCCATAGCATCGGTTCCCCGGTCGGCCATGTGCAGAGAGTAGGCAGAGCGGTCTTCAGATGCTTCCTGGGCGGCTTCGGTGCGTGCCATGCGGTCGAATTCTGCCAGCGTGCTCTTGGCCTCGGCGCGCTTTGCCAGCAATAGTTTTTTGAAAAAATTTAGATCTTTCTCAGTCATTTTGATGGTCTCCAATTACTCCGTATTGCCTCATTTGAGAACATTTTCATGAGGAGGCCGTCGCAAAAGTTCAGGCGGACTGATTCGGGTATTTTGAACCACTCTCTACTTTTTTCAGACCGGTAGTGCAGGCTTCGTCATCCACCTGCCACTCCTGGCACAGGAGAGGATCCGGGGGCAGTGAGCCAATTTGCAGGTCCAGGGCTAGCGTTTCAGCGGCGATGTAGTTTTTATGGGTCTGGATGGCCTTTTCAAACGCGGTACTGCCCTGGGTCCAAAGGTAAATCCGATCGGCCACATCGAAACCAGCTTCCTTGCGCATGTTCTGCACCCGGTTGACAAATTCGCGGGCGCGACCTTCCATAACCAGATTTTCGTCCAGGTGGGTATCCAGGCCAACGCAGAGGTTGTTGTCTACAGCTACGACCACATCTTCTTTCTCCTGGCGCTGGACTTCGATATCGCTCAGGCCTATCTCGCCCTCGGCAACGGCGATTTTTTCGCCTGCATTAAGGATCTTTAGATCTGCGGGGGTCAGCTGCTGGATGCGGCTGGCGACTTCTTTCATGCGCTTGCCGAAACGGGGGCCCAGAACGCGGAAATTGGCCTTGTACAAAACGGTGCTGATAGACGTTTCGTCCTCGACCAGGACCACGTTTTTGATATTCAGTTCATCGGCGATCAAATCGGTCATATCCTCCAGCTCTTTGCCGCTGCGTTCATCGGGCGGCAAGAGCAGGAGGCGCTGCAACGGCTGGCGGATCTTGAGATTGTGCTTGCTGCGCAGTGAGCGCCCGAGTACGACGGCGCGGGTGGCCAGTGCCATCTGGGCCTCGAGTTCGAGATCGCGCAGGGCTTCGTCGGCCTGGGGCATGTCGCACAGGTGCACGCTTTCCGGGGCCTGGGGATCAAAGGTGCACACCAGATTCTGGTAGATGCTTTCAGTGATGAAGGGCAGAACCGGAGCCAGGCTTTTGACGAACTGGACCAGGACCTGGTAGAGGGTGGCGTAGGCGGCAGCCTTGTCGGCATCATCTTCGGATTTCCAGAAGCGTCGCCGGCTGCGGCGGATGTACCAGTTGGTCAGCTTCTCGACGAATTCGACCATTGCCGGCACCGTGCGGTAGAGCCTATAGGCTTCCATTTCGGTGTTGATATTGTGGATCAAAGTCTGTAGTTCAGAGAGGATCCAGCGGTCCAGTCGATGGGCGGTGGCGGTTTTTTGCACCTGATCCGGGGACCAGTTGTCGATATTGGCATAGGTCACAAAAAAACTGTAGGCATTCCACAAAGGGATGATAACCGAACGCAGACTCTCTTTGATGCCGTCCTCGGTCATGCGCATTTCCTCGGCTTTGAGGGCGGCTGAGTTGAGCAGATAGAGGCGCAGAGCATCGGCTCCGTACTGGTCGAGCATTTCGCTAGGCTCGGGGTAATTTTTGAGCCTCTTGCTCATCTTGCGCCCGTCTGCGGCCAGCAGCATACCGGAGACGATGCAGTTTTTGAAGGCCGGTTTTTCGAAGAGTGCAGCGCCCAAAACGGTGAGAGTATAGAACCAGCCGCGCGTCTGGTCTAGGCCTTCAGAGATAAAATCTGCCGGAAAGTTGTCCTCGAAGAATGCTTTGTTTTCAAAAGGATAGTGGTTCTGAGCATAGGGCATAGACCCCGATTCAAACCAGCAGTCCAGCACCTCGGGGATGCGTTTAAAAACCCCCTTTCCATCTGCCGCTGGAATTTCAATAGGGTCGATTATGTGTTTGTGCAGATCTTCGACCGCGTGGTTGCAATGACGTTCCAATTCGGCCCGGCTGCCCAAACACAGGATCTCGCCAGTTTCCTCATTGCGCCAGATAGGCAGCGGGGTACCCCAGTAGCGGTTGCGACTGATGGCCCAGTCCCGGGCGCCTTCGAGCCACTTGCCAAAGCGGCCGTCCTTGATGTGCTCGGGGACCCACCAGACCTGCTGATTGGCGGCTACCATCTTTTCCTTCACTTGTTCGATATCGACGAACCAGGTCGAGATGGCCCGGTAGATGAGCGGGGCTTCGCAGCGCCAGCAAAAGGGGTAGCTGTGCACCAGCGAACCTTCGGCAAAGAGCTGGCCGCTGTGGCGCAGTCGCCGGATGATAGTAGTATCCAGGTCTTTGACGAATTGCCCCTGGTAGTCGGCTACTTCGGAGGTGAAAGAGCAATCCTCGTCGATCGGGCACACCACCGGGATGCCTTCCCGCTGACCCAACTGGTAATCGTCTTCGCCAAAACCAGGGGCGATGTGGACGACCCCGGTGCCGTCTTCGGTGGAGACGAAATCCGCGGCGACGACGCGGAAGGCACCCTCATCGCCCATTGCCGCAAAGTAGTCGAATAGCGGTTCGTAGTGCATTTGCAAAAGTGCTTCGACGGCCTGCTCTTCGATCTGGGCGATATCGTCCTGGTGTCTGCTGAAGATTTTCTCGCAGAGCGGGCGGGCAACGATGAGTTTTTCGCCGCTCTTAAGGGTCACTCGTGCGTAGGGGATGTCGCGGCCCACCGCCAGGGCCATATTCGAGGGTAGGGTCCATGGAGTAGTGGTCCAGGCCAGGATCGAGGTGTTTTCTTCGCCGCGAACCTTGAAGCGCACGGTGATGGAGGGATCCTGGACTTCCTGGTAGCCCTGGTTGACTTCGAAGTTGGATAGGGGCGTGGCACAGCGCGGGCAGTAGGCCAGAGACTTGTAGCCTTCATAGATCAGGCCTTTGTCCCACAGGGATTTAAAAACCCACCAGACCGATTCCATGAATTCGGGATCCATGGTGCGATACTGATTTGACCAGTCGACCCAGCGGCCGACGCGCTGGATAAACTGTTGCCATTCGGAGGTAAAGCGCAATACCAGGTCGCGGCACGAATCGTTGAAGCGGTCGATCCCATATTCGAGGATATCGCGTCGGGCGCCCAGGCCCAGTTGTTGTTCGGCCTCATTTTCGACTGGCAGGCCATGGCAGTCCCAGCCGAAGCGGCGCTCTACCCGGTAGCCGCGCATGGTCCAGTAACGCGGTACTACATCCTTGATAATCGAAGCTAGCAAATGGCCATAGTGCGGCAGACCGCTGGCAAAGGGGGGGCCATCGTAGAAGATGAAGGATCTGGATGCAGGACGATTGCGCACCGATTTTTTGAACAGGTCGCCTTGCTCCCAGAATTTCAGAATTTCTTCTTCCTGCTGGGGAAAGCTGGTCTGGGACGCAACTTCGCCAAAATGCTTGCGGGGCGCTGTGTCTTTGGTCTCCATAGGATGGATCTCAGAATTGGAAACTGTCCAAGGCAGCCAAGGCAATTTGGAGCAACAAAATCAGTACCAGGGGGGTAAAGTCCAGTCCGCTGGACCACAGGAATCTGGGCAACATGCGCCGCAGACCTTCGATGGCTGGATCGGTCACACTGCGGAGAAACTGGACGATCGGGTTGTAGGGATCGGGGTTTATCCAGGAAATCAACACCCTGATTATGATCACCCACATGTAGACACTAACCAGGGAACTGATGATCTTGATTACTCCGCCGAGAAAATTGCCAGTATCGAACACGGTGATTCCGTACTCCCTTCAGAGGTCAGTTCGGACGCGGGCCAAAAAGAGTGGTACCGAGGCGCAAAAGGTTGGCTCCTTCCGCTATGGCCAGCTCAAAATCGCCGCTCATGCCCATGGAGAGGTACTTCATTTCTACCCCGTCCATGGAGGCGGCCAGGATTTGGTCCCGCAATTGGCGCAAGCGGGCAAAGCAGGAGCGCACCAGGGACTCGTCAGTACTCAGGGCGCCAATAGTCATGAGACCTCGTATGCGCAGGTGGGAAAGTCCGGCTATTTGGCCCACCAGTTCCTCCAGCGCTTCCGGAGAGGTGCCAGCCTGGTGCGAGATCCCCGAGGTGTTGACCTGTAGCAGAATATCCAGAATGCGTCCGGCCTGTGCGGACCGCTTGTCCAGAGCTGTGGCTATGCGAAGGCTATCCACGGACTGCACCAGATCAAAAAGTTCGACGGCTTTTTTGGCCTTGTTCGTCTGCAGATGGCCAATGAGGTGCCACTGGGCCGTGGCTTTTACCTGCCCCTTCTTCGCTTCGGCCTCCTGGATTCTATTTTCGCCCACAATTTTAATGCCACTGGCAAGGGCCGCTTCGATCTCCGCGGGCGTGCGGGTTTTGGTCACGCCGACTACCGTGATTTCCCGGGGGTCGCGGTCTGCTCGTTGGGCGGCCTGTGCCAGGCGTTCCTGGAGGTTTTCCCAATTTTTCGAGATTGCTTCCATATAAAATCCCAGAAACTTTAAATATAAACAGCACCAGGTTTCTGCACAATTGGAACTTCGCGATAGCGGCGGCTCTTCGGGCCGGGTCTGGACCTGAAGTATTTTATGAGGTCGGGGATACTCTGTCCAAACCGTCTGAGCGTTTGAGATTTCAAGGGGCTGGTGCTGGACTGGTATCTGGTTTCTCTGCGGCCGTGCCACTTTGCGCTGCATTGGACTGGATCTGCCGCCAGATGAAGGCAGCCAGCAGAGAAAAGGCCAGAAGGTGTATCAGGATGTCGGTCAGAAATACCTGGTGCAGCAGTTGCCCCCAGTGGTTTTGCACCAGGTCTACCAGGCTGTTCCGGTGATAGATCAACTCGAAGAGTAGCGCGCCCTTGGGCAGGAGGAGCCAGCCAATATGTTTTTGAGAGCTGAGGGCCGCGGCGCCAAAGGGAGTCCAGATAGAAGGAAGCAGAGCCCGAAAAAAGAGGACCGCGAGGATCTGGATCGCCAGAATCTGATAGATTTCGTTGGGGACTGGCCACAAGATGTGCAGGTCGATGGTGGCGCCCACGAGGGCAAAAAAGGTGGCGAATGCTATGGGGCGCATAAATTGCTGAACGCGCTCTAGGGGTGCGGTCCCGCACCTGTGCCAGGCCAGGGTGAGTCCAGCTGCCAGGCCACAGGGCAGGGCGTAGAGGTGCAGGTAGTACAGCATGGAGGTGAGGAGGGCGAAACTGGCAAAGACCACTGGCAGCAGCGTGTGGACTGGGGCCGCAAAAATTTTCAGGCGCCACAGCAACTCGGCGGCACAGATGCCGGCCAGGAGCGAAAGCCAGATCCGGCCTGTCAGATACAGAGCTTGGAGGGGTAAAAACCCCTCCAAGGACAGGAAAACCAGCGTCGTGCTCAGCACGATAAGACTGAAGCCATTACCCAGGATTGCAGCTGTGATAACGTGGGTATAGTCCCGCTGTTGCCAGGTGGAAAAAGGTCCCCACAAAGTAGCGAGGGCAGCGAAGAGCAAGGCCAGCCAGCCCGGGAGTTCGGTCATGGAGCCGATGGCGATGGCTGTGGCGAGAAAAAGGCCCACGGTGGTCAGGGCGATGCAGCCGGATAAACGCCATCGCGGGGTTAAGGGCGGCCAGGAAAACTCCCTTCCAACCAGAAAACCGACCCACAGAGCGGCTAGAGTATGGAGCAGTTGCAGAGAGATGAATTGGCCGGGCTGGACGGTCTGCAAAAGGCTGGGACCGAGAATCAGGCCGGCGCCAATCCAGCCGAAGAGCGCGGAAAGGCCCATAAAGGTGGCGAGTTGCTGGGCTAAAAAGGCCAGCAGTAAAAGCAGGCCCAGCGTCCACACGGGCTCATATTCAAAACTTTGTTGCGGACCCAGCACTCCCAGGAGCAAGATAATGACGCCGACTACAAAGTTTTTCACCGTCCTTCTCCCTGGAGCGCCGACTAGAAAATTAGTTTTTTCGTTCCTTCCTGGCGGCGTATTCCTGCCCGTAGTAAAGAACGGGGCTGGCGATGAATATTGAGGAGTAGGTACCTACTATAACACCGATCAGCAGGGTAATAGTAAAGCTTCTTATAACTTCGCCGCCCCAGATCATCAACGCCAAAACGGCCATCAGGGTAGTTACCGAGGTAATGGCGGTGCGGCTCAGACAGTCGTTGATACTGAGGTTCAGCATGCCGGCAAAGCTATCCTGGCGGCGGGTGGTCAGGTTTTCGCGGATGCGGTCGAAAACGACAATCGTATCGTTGAGCGAATACCCCACGATGGCGAGCAGGGCCGCCACTACAGCCAGACTGATCTCTATGCCGAGTAAAGAGAGCAGCCCCAGGGTGATCAGGACGTCGTGGAAAAGCGCTACGACTGCGGCGATGCCGTAGAGAAAGCGATGGAAGCGCCAGGCCATGTAAATCAGAATTAGGACAAGCGATACGAGTACGGCGCGCAGGGCCGCCTCGCTCAACTCTTCGCCGATATTGGGCCCCACCTGCTCCTCGCGCCTCAAAAACTCCAGTTCATCCTTGATATTGCCGCTAAATTCGCTTTTGATCAGGGCCTTGATTTTATCTGATATCTGCACCCCGGCGGTGCCTTCGGTTATGCGAATCAGAATGTCGTTGGGGGTGCCGAATTCTTTGATCTCGGCGGAACCGAGATTCAGTTTATCCATGGCACTGCGCAGATTTTCGGTTTTGACAGGCGGGTCAAAGTGGAGTTCGAGAAGGGAGCCACCTGCAAAGTCGATCCCCGGATTGATGCCATGGATGCCCACTGAAACAGTGCCCAGCAAGAGGACGCCAGCCGAGACCAGCAAGGCCAGTTTGCGCATCGACAGGAAGGCGATTTTCAGATTCGAAAGCAGCTTTATCGGGCCGATGCTCAATGTCTGGGTGCGGGTCTGCCTGGTGATAAGATCGAATATGGTGCGGGTAAAGAAAAAAGCGGTGAACAGACTGGAGAGAATGCCGATGCAGAGCGTCAGGGCGAAACCGCGGATGGGGCCGGTGCCGAATTCGTAGAGTACGATGCCAACCAGAAAGGTGGTGACATTGGCGTCGATGATGGCCGAGAGGGCGTTGCTGTAGCCGCTGTCGATTGCGGCCCGGACGGTTTTTCCGCGTCGCAATTCTTCGCGTATGCGCTCAAAGATGAGAACATTGGCGTCTACTGCCATGCCGATGGTCAGGATGATACCCGCTATGCCGGGCAGTGTCAGAGTGGCGTGGAAGCCGGATAGGACTGCCATCACAAAGACGATATTGAGGCTCAGGGCTAGATTGGCGATAATTCCGGCGAACCGGTAATAGACGATCATGAAAATGGCGATCAGCGCCATGCTGATGAGGGCTGCTTCCCTGCCCTGTTCGATGGAGTCGCGCCCCAGGGATGGGCCTACGGTGCGGTCTTCGATGATTTCTACATTGGTCGGCAGGGCGCCGGCGCGCAGGACGATGGCCAGGTCCTGGGCTTCTTCCTGGGTGCCGCTGCCGGTGATGATAGAGCGTCCATCGGGGATGCGAGTTATGAGTTCGGGGGCCGAATAGACGGTGCCGTCCAGGACGATGCCCAGGCGCTCGCCGACATGGCGGCCGGTTATGTTGCGGAAAAGGTCGATGCCCTCGTCGGTAGTTTCAAAATTGACGATGGGCTGGCCCATATACTCAATTTGGTCTCCCATGGAAACTCGTGCATCCTGGACCATATCGCCGTTCATTTCCGATTTTTTGTTGATCAGATAAAGGATATAGTACTGGTTGCCTGGATTGCCCTCGGCTTTGCTGGAGAAGAGAAATTCCACATCGTCGTCAATCAGGGCCTGGGCCCGGGAATCCTGGAGCAGGAGTTTTACCCGCGGCAGATCTCGCACCCGGATGCCGATATCGCTACCGCCCCGGACCGGGAGGAGCATGTCGGTAAAGGAGGCCGCTTCTTCGCTGATATCATCCGCATCGCTTTCTTCAAAAAGACTCTCGGCTTCTTCCCCGGCTTCCTCTGCCGCAGAGATGCTGTCGGCAGCCGTTTCTTTGTTGTCCAGAGCCGCGTTGAGGCGGGCGATCAAGCGATCCCGTTCTTCGGCGGGTGGCAATAGCTTGAATTCGAGGCGGGCGGTCTGGCCGATCAGGCTTTTGGCGCGTTCGACATCCTGGACGCCGGGTAGTTCGACGATGATGCGGTTCTCGCCCTGTTGCTGGATCGTTGGTTCGGCGACGCCGAACTGGTCGATGCGGTTGCGGATGACCTCGCGGGTTCGGGCCACTGCATCAGTGGCTTCGTCCGGGGGAAGCTTGGACAAGTCGACTTCCATCACCAGATGAATACCACCCTGGAGGTCAAGACCCAGATTGATCGAACGCTTGTGCAGGTCGTCCAGGGCCGCCGGCGAATTTTGTTGCATGGTTGTTTTTTCCGCCTCGCTCATACCGTAGAACTGGAGACTGGGGTACAGATAGTATGCAGCGGTGAGGGCGAGGGCCACGATGAGAAGCGGTTTCCAATTTTGCGTCATGTCCAATTGCCTTTTATAGAGTGTTGTTGTGTTTCAGAACGAAGAGTTTTCGTCGGCCTTTTTCATAAAGCGTAGGTTTTGCGCCACTCCGCTGGAGGCGCTGTAATCCAGTTTCCCATCCCGTTCAAAAAAAACCAGGGCCTCGGCGTCGGGCAGGGATTCAATCCAATCTATGCCCCGCTCTGCTCCCAGGACAAAAAGGGCCGTGGAGAGGATATCCGCATCCATTGCCGTCTCGGCCCATGCTGTGGCGCTAATCGCTGCGCGTGCTGGATAACCGGTATGCGGGTCCAGCAAATGATGAAAGCGCTTGCCCTCGAAGATGAAAAACTGCTGGTAATCTCCCGAGGTGGCCAGGGCGGCCAGGCCCAAATCTTCGACCTGGATTAACTGGTCTGGGTCGCGCGGATGCTGGACGGCGAAACGCCAGGGCCGGCCATCCGGTTTTTTACCCCAGAAACGAATATCGCCACCGGCGATAATAAGGCCTCTGGAAACGCCGGCTGCGTCCAATGCTTCCACTGCTCGATCCACCGCAAAACCCTTGGCCACAGCCCCCAGATCCAGGCGTACCCCCTGGCGCAGCAAGCGTACCTGATGATCCTGCAGCTGCAGGTAATCACGACCGACAAGGGCTCTAGCGGAGTCGATTGCGGCCGCGGCCGGAGGTGCCAGGGCGTCCGGAAAATCCCACAAATCGGTCAGGGCACCTATCGTGACATCAAAGCTCCCCTGGGAGCGCCGGGCGAAGTACAGAGAGCGCTCCAGGACGAGATTGAGTTCGGTGGAACAATTTATCCTCTGCGTCGCGGCCAGCGAGTTGATCTGATTCAACTCGCTGGTTGCGGAATAGCCGCTCATTAGAGAATCTATATGATCAATTTCCGCAAAAGCAAGATCCGCCAGTGGTCGGACTTCTTCTTCCTCTACGTAGAGCTTGAGGGTGACCACGGTGCCCATGGCCAGGTGCGCTTCGACAAAGGGCACGGCCACATCGGCCCGTGGTAGAAAGAACAGTACCAAGCCCAGGCCGACGATGGCCAGGATAATCTGGACCTTCATACGCCGGGAAGCCCCAATATTTTTATGTCCAGCTCATTTTACTTAGGGCTGGTGGACAAAGCCTAATTATTGCGTTCCACTACCAGCCGTACGGCCAGTTCCAGTGCCGTACGGGCGGGTGAGGGGTTCAGCACCTTCAGGCACTCCTGGGCCCGACTGGCGTATTCCCGGGCGCATTTGCTGGCGGTGGCTACGCCCTCGTACTCTTCGACGAATGCGACGATTTGCTTGTACTCCTCATCGCCCTTGTCCGGCTGCTGGAGCAGACTTTCTATACCCGTGCGTTTTTCGTCCGGTGCGGCCTGCAGAGCATGGATCAGGGGCAGGGTGATCTTGTCTTCGTGTAGATCGTGTCCCACAGGTTTGCCCATGGTCTGGGCATCGCCGGTAAAATCGAGGATATCGTCGGCGATTTGAAAAGCTTTTCCAAGGGATTCTCCATACTTTCCCATGGATTCAATAACCGCTGTGGATGCGCCCGCCAGAATGGGACCGATTTTACAGGAGGCGGCAACCAGTGAGGCCGTTTTATCGCCGACCATGCCGAAATAAGAATCCTCGCGGGTATCGGTCTGCTGGCCGATTTGAATCTCGAAGATTTCTCCCTGGCTCAGGCGCTCGGTGGCGCGGGATACCGTTTGCAGTGCCAGGAGGTCGCCCAGGTCGACCAGGATGCACAGAGCACGGGAGAGGAGAAAATCGCCCATGAGAACCGCCACCTGGTTGCTCCAGACCGAGTTCACCGAAGCCTTGCCGCGCCGGGTAGCTGCCGAGTCGATGACGTCGTCGTGAATCATAGTCGCAGCATGGATCATTTCCACGACTACGGCTGCGTCGATAATTCGCTGGTCCCAGGCTTCGACGGCCTTGCCGCACATGAGGGCCAGGGCTGGCCTGAGCCGTTTGCCTTTGACGGTAGACATGTAGCGAGCAACCTGGTGGGCCAGCTCTACGTCGGAATAGAGGGCCTTATCCAGGCGTTTTTCGAAGAGTTCCATTTCCTCTTGGATTAGGCCTAAGAACTGGTCCATAGATTGTCTACCGGCTAAAATTGTAAATTGTGCGAAGTTTTCTAACTATCAGAAATAGCTAAAATTAAATAAAAGAACGGTGACTGTCAAACGCTTGTTGAACCGCGTATTAGTGGTATTTTGAAAGTCCCACAGGGCGTTGTTTGAAGGTGGTAGGTATAGTGCCTCACAGGCCTTCGAGGCACTATATTAGATGTCGTTATATAGCGAAGCGTTAGTTTCCCAGGACTAATTTTGGAGGACGAGCAATGAAAATCGTAGAGATCAAAACTTTCCTCATGCACGCGGCGCCGCCGCAGACCGGGGGGTGGGCAGCGCGCAACTGGTTGTTTGTCAAGGTGATAACGGATGAGGGCATTTATGGAATCGGCGAGGCCAGTGGCTGGCCGCGGGTAGTGGAGACGGCTATCCACGACCTCGAACCCTTGCTGGTGGGTGAGGATCCCTTTCACATCGAGCGGCTGTGGAACAAGATGTTGAGTGCGATAATGGGCCACGGTATGACCGGTATTGTGGGTGGTGGTGCCATGAGCGGGGTGGAGATGGCCCTGTGGGACATCAAAGGCAAGGCCCTGGAGGTGCCGGTGTGGAACTTGCTCGGCGGCAAGATGCGCGATCGGGTGCGGATTTATGCCCACGCCCACGACGCCCCGCGGGCGCGGGAGTTGGTGGACCGCGGTTATACGGCGCTGAAGACGGGCGGTATAGAAAACTGCGTGGAAGCCGTCGATTCAATTCGCCGGGAGGTGGGTCTGGAAGTGGATTTGATGGTGGACGTCCACGGTCCACCCTGGATGACGCCGCGCGATGCCATTGCCCTGGGGCGAGAACTGGAAAATTACAGGTTGCTGTTTTACGAAGATCCGGTGGCACCGGAAAACGTCGACTCCCTGGCGCGGGTGGCCGCGGCCGTGGACCTGCCGATAGCGGCCGGAGAGCGGCACGCCGCCATTTGGGGTGTACGGGAGTTGATCGAGCGCGAGATCATTGATGTAGTACAGCCAGATACGGGCCGGGCCGGTGGTCTGGCGCAGATGAAAAAAATCGCCGCTCTGGCCGAAGCCCACCATATTACCATGGCACCGCACGATGGCTCGCTGGGGCCGGTGGCGGAAATGGCAGCGGTCCACCTTCTGGCCACCCTGCCAAACTTTTTGATCCTGGAACATCTGGAGGACGATGTGCCACAGCGCTACGAGGTGATGGAAGGACAACCGGAGATCGTCGACAGCCAAATTGTCGTACCGGATGTGCCGGGTCTGGGTATCGATATAGTGGAAGAGGCCATTGCCCGCTATCCCTCAGTGGGCAATCTGGCGCCGCCGCCGGACACCTATGACTACCAGTATGTATACGCGCGCGACCGCCGGGCGCTGTGGTTGAGTTCGGAGCCGACCCGGGATTCGGACTACCGGCCGGGTCAGGTTTATTGACGCCTATTTGAGCAAGTAGTGGACCGGCATAGAGGATCGGGCCAACGAGGACCGTGAACGGGATACAGGGGAACGCGGGGAAAAGAAGGGTGAGTTTTTCTCTTCGGCGGCCGGTTCTGGGACAGATTGCAGGATCTGGTTACTATCAGGTTGCGTACATTCTTCCGGGGTTGAAGATTGCCACTGGATCAAAGGCGTTCTTGAGGATTTGATTCAAGCGCTTCAGACCATCGGAAAGGGGCGTGAAAGCCTCGGCGTTGGGGTCGTCGGCGGTCGTGGCAAAGCGCCAGGCCATCCCCTGGTGCGAACGCGCGGCCTGGTGCAGGAGAGCGGCCTGTACTGGGGCCGGGAAAAGCGCCCACAATAGACCGCCGCCCCAGTCCAGGCCCCACCGGAGGAGGGCGTGTTTTTTCAGGGTTTCCAGTAGTTGCATGGCGCTGGCCGGCGGCACGGCGAAACGCCAAAGTTGCTCGCCGGGAGCTGGCTGAAAGGGATCGAGTTCGCGTAGGCGCATCCAAAAGAGCTCGGAATCTCCCTCTTCCACGGCAGATGTGTCAGCCTCTATATCGGCGCTTAATCTATGCAGCTGTGCTGCCACCGATGGCCCTGGTCCTTCGAGACGTGCCAGCGTCCGGGATTCTTTTGGGTCGGCGGCCGGAAGGTAGGTCAGACCGGTGATTTCGTAGGGCATGGTCGCCAGGTGCAGCATTAGTTGCAGGGCCGTCTCGGGAGTCTGGCCGTGTACCACCAGGGTCTGCCCGGTCTCGGGGCGCGGCCAGACTTTGAGGCAGATCTCGGTAAGTACGCCCAGGGTGCCAAAGGATCCGCTGAGGACTTTGGACAAATCGTAACCGGTGACATTTTTAACCACTTTGCCACCGGCGCGAACGCACTCGCCATGGCCGTCGACCATCTCCAAGCCCAGAATAAAGTCGCGCAGGGCTCCAGCTTTGAAGCGCCTTGGTCCCGACAGGTTGCAGGCCATGGTCCCGCCAATAGTGGCCCCTGCACCCCAATGCGGCGGTTCGAAAGGCAGGTGCTGGTTTTCCGCCCCGAGCAGCTCTTCAATCGCTTTGAGGGCCATCCCCGGCTGGACAACGAGAATCAACTCGCCGGGTTCATAACTCACAACTTTGTCCAGGGCGGAGACGTCGAGAGCGGAGTCGCCCTGGCAGCGGCGGCCGAGCTGGTGCTTGGTATTGCCGGCTCTTATGTCCAGGGATTCGTTGGTGTCCAGGGCCTGGACGACGCGATCCTGGACGGCTGCAGTAGTGTCCATCTTCAGCCGGAGGGGGGGGAATCTTTCAACTCGACGACGATATTTCTCCAGGGGGTGTCCCCAACGTTGGTGGCCTCGTGGACGTTTTCGCCATCGACCTCCGAAAAGCGAACCTCGCCATCACGCATGGCCCTGGCTTCCCTCTTAGTACCGTTGGCATCGCCGGCTTGAAGGGTACCATCTCCAATAACCACGAAGAAATAGTCGTCGGTGTGGCGATGCAGGCCGGTACTTTCGCCCGGCGCCAGGCTCAGGTCCCAGACGCGGACCCGGTCGTTTTCGAAGAGCAGTCGGGTGCCGACTTGGGAGGATATTGTCGCATCGGTGGACATGGTTTTCGATCTCCTTAGAAACGTTCCAGATGGGGGAATTTTTCCGCGCCGCTATGTACGTGCATTTTACCACCTTCGATGCAGCGTCGCAGTACCGGGTAGACCTTGCCCGGGTTTAGCAGGTGGGCCGGATCGAAACCGGCCTTGATGCGCTCCTGCGCCTCGAGGTCCGCAGCGTTGAACATGCACGGCATCAAATCGCGTTTTTCGACGCCAATGCCGTGCTCGCCGCTCAGAACGCCGCCTACTTCGACGCACAGCCGCAGGATTTCGGCTCCCAGTTCTTCGGCTTTGTCCAGGTCGCCATTCCGATTGCTGTCGTAGAGCACCAGGGGATGCAGATTGCCGTCGCCGGCGTGAAAGACATTGGCTACGGGCAGGCCGAAGCGCTCGCCTAGTTCCTGGATGCGTTGCAGCACAAAAGGCAGTTTGGAACGCGGGATGGTGCCGTCCATACAATAGTAGTCCGGACTGATGCGTCCCATGGCGGGGAAGGCGGCCTTGCGGCCGGCCCACAGCTTGAGGCGCTCTTCTTCGCTTCCGGCTGTGCGGATCTGGGTGGCTCCACTTGCGCGCAGCAAGTCCTCCAGAGTGCCGAGAAGATATTCAACTTCGCTGGCGGCGCCATCCAGTTCGACCAGTAGCAGGGCTTCCACACCCCGCGGATAACCGGCGCCGACAAAGTCTTCGGTGGCTTCAATGGAGAGCCGGTCCATGATTTCCATACCTGCCGGTATCATCCCGGCACCGATGATGTGAGCCACGGCCTGGCCGGCTCTTTCTACGCTGTCGTAGGCGGCCATCATGGCGCGTGCCAGCTCGGGGCGGGGCAGGATTCTCAAGGTGGCCTCGGTGGTAATGCCGAGAAGGCCCTCGGAACCGGTCAGCAGGCCCAGCAGATCGTATCCTTCGCGCTCCATGGCTTTGCCGCCGAAACGCACGATTTCTCCGTCTGCCAGCACGATTTCGAGGCCCAGTACATTGTTGGTGGTAGTGCCGTATTTGAGACAGTGCACGCCGCCCGAGTTCTCGGCAATATTGCCGCCTATGCTGCAAGCCAGCTGGCTCGAGGGATCCGGGGCATAGTAGAAACCGTGGTCTTTTACGGCGTTGGTAACAGCCAGATTTGTGACTCCTGGCTGCACCGTTACAGTGCGGTTTTTCAGGTCGATGTCCAGAATCTGATGCATGCGGCCCATGCTCACCACCACGCCGTCCTGCAGGGGCAGGGCACCGCCTGAAAGACCGGTGCCCGCACCCCAGGGGACGATGGGGATGCCGAGCGCGCTGCAGATTTTGAGAACGGTAGAGACGTCCTCGGTAGTGGCTGGCAGGACCACGGCCATTGGGCGCTGGCGATAGGCCGAAAGCGCGTCGCATTCGTAGACCACCAGGTCTTCGGGGTGGTGGATGAGCTGATCTTCCCGCAGCGCTTCCAGCAGGCGGCGGATCAGTTCGGGGCGCCGCTGCAGGCGCTCGGATTGAGGGCGGGGCATTTGCATCTTTAGAAATCCAATCCCAACTCTTCGCTGTAGGCGAAAAGGGCCGGGGTGCCCCCGGTGTGAATGAAGACGACGGTCTGGCCTGCATTCCACCAGCCAGCGCGAATATGGGCGATAAGACCCGCTGCGGTTTTGCCAGTGTAAGTCGGGTCGAGCACTAATCCTTCGTTCCTTGCCATCACTTGAAGGGCTTCGCGGCATGCATCGGTCATGACCCCATAGGCCGGCCCGGCAAAGACGCCGTAGCTTTCGAGATCCTCGGGCGCGAACTCCAAATTCAGGCCGAGAAGGGCCGCGTTCTCGGCCGCCAGTGCGGCCAGGCCCAGAGCGGCCTGGTCGTCGTCGCGCGGGCTTGGACTGATGCCAATGATGCGCAGATCAAGGCCCAGGGCTTTGGCACCCACCACCAGGCCCACGTGCGTATGGGCGCCGGAGCACAAGTAGATAGCATCCGGGTGGATATCGCGCTCTTGGAGTTGTTCCCACAACTCCAGGAAACCATCGACATAGGCGATGCTGCGGTAGAGGGCGGCGTCGCTACTGGTGTTGAAAGGTTTGTGCCCCCGGGTCCGTAGTTCGGCCATTATAGCTTCGAGGGTTTTGGCCTGATCTTCCGGGGCCGGCAAGTGGACTTCGGCACCGAACAGGTGTGAGAGCAAAAGGTTGCCCTGCGGGTGGGCATGGGCGTCGGCGCGGCCTACAATTACCGATTTAAGTCCCAGTCGTGCTGCTACGGCTGCCGTCTGGCGGGACTGATTCGACTGGGCCGCAGCACCATGGACCAGCACATCGTAGCCACCTTCCACCGCCTGAGCAATGGAGTACTCGAATTCGCGGATTTTGTTGCCGCCGAAAGCCAGTCCAGTCAGATCTTCGCGCTTGGCCAGAATTCGAGGTCCTTCCAGATGTGCGCTCAGCGCCGGCAGTTCGTCCAGGGGAGTGGGTAAGGCAGCCAGCTTCAGTCGTGGCAGCTGGCTCAAACGGGAGCGGAGCTCTGTTGCTGTGATCGGTATATCCATGAGATTTCGAAAACTCCTGTCGGGTGGTAAGGACCGGTGTAACACGGATTAGAAGGCTTTCAAAATCGCCCCCAAACCTCTGGTGATCGTCGCTGCAATGCCAATCCCAGGGTTGTGCTTGGATGCACATCTAAGGCTGGGATCAAGGTATGTAATTATCCAGGCCAAGGCAAGATCCCAGGCGGCAATAGAAAGTCAAGGTATTTGCGTTTATCAGACCGGGGACTTAACTTTAAATTAGTCCAAAATGATCTCCCTCCCATTTGGATCTTTTTCTACTATTCCCCGTTAAATAACTCCAGCAAACACCGTTCTGGAGCGCCTATGGGCATTTGATCCCAGGGTGCGCGAGGATATTGTCGTGAATTTGGTCGAGCCCATTGCCAAGGAACTGGAAATTCATCTGCGCGGGGAGCTGAACGTGGGCGAACTCCTGCTGATGCTACTCAAGGCCGATCTATGCCTGGACGGCATGTACGGAGATTCCTGGTTTGCGCTTACGGACGAGCGGCTCATAGTCTTGCGCGCCAACGGAGTAGGCGAGCCCGATATCCGCAGCATTGAGCTGGAGAAAGTCCGCAGAGTCCAGACCAGAAATTATGTAGGCAACGGCACGCTGTTGGTAGAACTGGCCGACGAGACCATTGAGTTGGTGCGGTTCTCCCAGAGTGCCTACTACAAATTTTCGGGAGTGCCGCATGCGGTCGAGGCCGCCTCGGCCGATCTGCAGCGATCCGAGTTGGAGGCGGAAGAGAAGGAGGCAGCTCCGGCACCCCGCCAGGTGATGCATTGTTCCACCTGCGGTCGGGCTCTCAGAGCGGGTACTACGGTTTGTCTGCACTGTATCCGCAAGACGGAGACTTTCTGGCGCCTCTTCTCTTATGTCGTCCCCTACAAAGGGGTGGCCCTGTTGGGTTTCGCCCTCACCTTGATAATTACCGCTGTCAGTCTGTTGCCACCACAGCTAAACCGCATTCTCATCGACGATGTCATCACGCCGGTGGTCGTCCAAAATAGCGGCTTGGAAGGAAGGGGCGAGGCGGCCTCTAGTTCCAGTAGTTCAGCGCCGCTCGAGGGCGGTGAACGTACGCTAGCCAAAATTCCGCCGCCGGAGGCGGTGGAATTGTTGCTCTGGGTGGTCCTGGGATTGTTGGGTATCTATCTGACAAGGGCGTTGTTGGGCGCCGCCCGGACCTATTGTCTGGGTTGGCTCGGCCAGCACGTGGCCTACGATTTGCAGACCGAGGTTTTCAGATATCTTCAGCTTCTATCGCTCGGCTTTTTCAGCCAGATGAGCACCGGTCGTATCATGACCCGGGTTACCAGCGATACCGATCGTATGCGGATGTTCATTACCCGCGGTTTCCAGGACATGGTGATCGCGATTTTGACCCTGGTGGGTATCGGCGTGGCATTGTTCTTGATGAATTGGCAACTGGCCATTCTGGCCCTGATTCCGGTCCCGGTAATGGTTCTCGGAACTCTACTTTACACCCGGCGCATCCACTGGGTCTTTCACGGGATCTGGCGACGCGTCGCCGTGCTCAACTCGCATCTGGCCGATACCATTCCCGGGGCCAAGGTGGTCAAAGCATTTGCCCAGGAGAACCGCGAGATTGATCGCTTTGACCGGTGCAGTGCGGAATTGCGTCAATCCAGAATGCAATCTATCAAGATGCGGTCCTATTTTATGCCTTCTATCACCTTTGTCACCTCCATCGGATCGGTGGTCTTGTGGTGGTTTGGTGGCAGCAGGGTGCTGGAGAATACCCTGACTTTGGGCGATTTGCAGGCCTTTATTGCCTACATGATGATGTTCTACCAGCCGGTGAATCAGCTGTGCTCCCTGTCCGAGGAGTTGGAAAGTGCCGCCACTTCCGCCGAGCGGGTTTTCGAAATTCTCGACACCGAGCCGGAGGTCTTCGACCATAGAGATGCCATCGATCCGGGGGTGCTGGAAGGCGCGGTGGAGTTTCGCAATGTCAGCTTTACCTACGATGGGTTTGAACGCATCCTCGACCAGGTCAACTTTGCGGTTGAGCCAGGTGAGATGATCGGCATCGTCGGACCAAGCGGTGCCGGCAAGTCCACTCTGGTCAATCTGGTTTCGCGCTTTTACGATGCCACGGACGGCGAAGTTCTCATCGACGACCAGCGCATCACGGAAATAGAACAGCGCAAACTGCGTGGTCAGATTGGCGTGGTGTTGCAGGAGCCGCTACTTTTCCACGGCAGCATTGCTCAGAATATCGCCTATGGACGGCCGGAATCCACCCGTCAGCAGATTATTGCCGCCGCCCGAGCTGCCAACGCACACAAGTTTATCATGAATTTTCCGGATGGCTACGACACCGAGGTCGGTGAGCGCGGCGGTCGACTTTCGGGCGGCGAGCGCCAGCGTATCTCGATTGCCCGCGCCCTGATCGGACAACCGCGAATTCTCATCCTCGACGAGGCCACTAGTTCGGTCGACACCGAGACCGAGTACGAGATCCAGGAAGCTCTGGAGCGTCTCACTGCCGGTCGTACTACTTTTGCAATTGCACACCGCCTTTCCACCTTGAAAAACGCGGATCGGCTCCTAGTTCTGGAAAAAGGCCGGGTCGCCGAGGTCGGCACGCACGAGGAGTTGCTGCTCAAGGAGGACGGCGTTTATCGGCGTCTGGTGGATATGCAGACCGAACTGGCTAAAACGAGGGTTATCTAATGCTGGGAGAAGACCAGAGATACGAAGAGCATATTCTGGATCCGGATCGCCTTGAAATCTATTATTCGGAGCGCGGTGAATTGGTGGTGAATCTGGATGGGAAAGAATACGCAGATCCCAAGATCCGCTGTGCTTTTCCGCTGGAATCCTCCACCCGTTTCATCGGTTTTTTCCTTGCGGACGGAGCCGAATTGGGGCTGCTCGAAGATATTGATGAACTGGCTGAAGACAGCCGGTCCTGCCTGCGCGTGGAATTGGATAAGATATACTTTTGCCCCCTCATTCTCGGCGTTGACCACATCGACGAAGAATTCGGCGTAGTCAACGCCGACGTCGAAACCTCGAGCGGTCTCCGCCACATCGAGATTCGCCAGATCCGCAAAAATATCCGTCTGCTCTCGGGCCACCGCGCGCTCATAGAAGATGCGGATGGCAATCGCTATGAACTGAGAGACTGGCATCATCTGCCCAAACTAACCCGCGAAATTCTGGGCCTCTAAGTAGCCCTCCTCGCGCCGGATGATGCATTAATTCTGCGGCGCCCTGTGCTTTGTTTCGTACATTTTGTTGGGTAGGATTACCGTCTGTCCGCAATGGTTCCAAGGGGCGATTGAATTAGCAGAATGGGCCCTTGAATTGTGCCAACTGTTCTGCGTAGACCTGGTAATCAGCTGCGGAAAAGAGCGCAAATACAACTTTGGAAGGACGGGAATGTTCCGCAAGGAAAGTGCCCGTAGTCGCCATTGCCACGACACAGGCCGCGGCAATGGGGTAGCCGTAGATGCCGCAGCTGATGGCGGGGAAAGCGATGCTTTCCAGTTCGTGTTCGGCGGCCAGTTCGAGACTGTGTTCGTAGCAGGCGGCCAGGAGGTGGGCATCTTTCGCAGACCCCTGGTAAATGGGACCTACCGCATGGATGACATAGCGCGCGGGCAGTTTGTAGCCGCGGGTGATTCTGGCCTCGCCGGTGTCGCAGCCCCCCAGGCGGCGACACGCGCTCAGGAGTTCTGGGCCGGCGGCTCGATGGATGGCGCCGTCTACGCCGCCGCCGCCCAGGAGCGAGCGATTGGCAGCATTGACAATGGCATCTACGTGCAAGCGCGTGATATCGCCCTGCACCAGTTCCACTCTCTGGGTTAATTCCACGTTCGCCTGTATACTTTCAGATAGTGCGCCAAGACCGGTTGCCTAACACTGTTCAAGTCGCGAAATATGCCTGCATCTTGTCGAGGCCGATGCGGGCTACTTCTTCGGGGTCCCGTTCCCAGAGTTTGGGGTTGAATAGTTCAAGCGAAACAAAACCAGAATAACCCTGCTGGCGGGCCAGGCCTTCGATCTGCATCAGCGGCCCCACACCATCGCCGGGCAGGACTCGATCAGCGTCCGTTTGCTGGTTGATGGGTCGGGTGTCCGGCACGTCGTTCCAGTGCCAGATGGCCACTTTTTCGCCGGGGACTTTCGCAATACTCTCAAGGCTACCGCCGCCGCGCAGGATGTGGAATGGATCCATGATTATGGTGGCGTCGGGGTGGTCGGCCTCAGTTGCGATTTGCCAGGCCTGGTCAATGGTGTAGACACTGGCGACGAAACCCAGGTATTCCATGGCCGGAGCCACGCCGATCCGGCGGCCCAATTCCAGCAGTTCGCGGTACTCGGCACCGCTGTGCGACAGGTCCACGGATTCCATCGCCGGACTGGCGACGATGTGGGCCGCACCTACTTCCACAGCCTGTTCCATGCGGCGGCGAGCTTCGTCCAGGGCGCGGGCATGGGAAGGGCCGGAGGAGCCGAGCCAGCCATGTACGGCGATGACAGTGGGAACCTGAAGACCGGCGTCGTCAAGCGCCTGCCTGATCTCGCCCAGGCTGCCGCCGGCCTGCAGGTGGGCGTCGAGATCGTCATTCCACAGTTCGATGGCGGCATAGCCGACGCTGCCGGCTATGCGGATTTTTTCCAGCAGCGGCGCCGGGCGGATGGTGCTGGAATTAAGACAGTAGTGAAAAGTGCTCATAGTTTTCCTCTCGCAGGTAGTAGTTGGTAGGCATCAGGCCACGCACCAGAAGTCTCGGGTTTCCACCAACTGCAGGCGGGCCAGTTCGGTCCGAATCAGGGCCCGGGCGCCGCGCGAGGCTACGGCGATCAGGAGCAGTGGGCGTTCCAGCTGGTGCCACAGGGCGGGCAGGTCCGCTGCCCCGATGATCGGTATGCCGCGCAGGGTCTTGCCTATTTTTGCCGTGGCTATGTCTACAAAAGCACGAGGCCTGAAACCTCCGCGGATTAGATGTTTTGACAACCGTCGTCCAGTTTTACCGGCGCCCCACACGAGCAGGTCCCGGGATTCGCGCAAGGGGCCCTGGCCAAGATAGAATGCTTTGGCGCGCAGGAAATTTTCCACCGAGTAGCGGCTGTCGGTATGGGTGACGCGCCCCGGGTGTTCGCGCCAGCAGAGCAAGACCTCGGGGACTTTGGCGAAACGCCGCCCCGCCGCGAAATAGCGCAGCCACAGGTCGTAGTCTTCGGGCCAGCCGTGTTCGCAGTAGCCCCCCAGGTCGAGGATTTCTTGTCGTCGCACCATGGCCGAAGGGTTGGCCAGTGGACTTTCGATGAAGATTTCGCGGGCGATATCATCGTGGTGCACCAGCTGGTTGAGCCAATCTTCGTAGATGCGGAGCCCCGGGCCTACATCTTCCCGGGGAAAAGTTTTGACGAGTGAGCCCACGACGCTGATATCGGGTTGTCGCTGTAAAAGTTGCGCCTGTTTTTCAAGGCGCTGAGGGTGGGCTAGATCGTCTGCGTCCATGCGCGCTACGAGCGTCCCCCGGCACAGTCCCAGACCTTCGTTGAGAGCGGGGATCAGGCCTCTGTGGGGGGCACTGATCAAGCGTAGAGAGGGGAAGCTCTTTTGCCAGTTTGTGAGGATTTGTCGGGTTGCGTCTGTGGAGCCGTCATCCACTGCGACGACCTCAAAGTCGTCCATGGTCTGGGCCTGCAGGGTCTGCAGGGTCTCATCCAGAGTGGCGGCGGCATTGTACGCGGACATGAGAACGGAAACCAGCGGCATGGGCAAAATAAGTGTTTGAAACTTGACAGATCGCGACTTAATTGACGATAATTCATTAATAATAAGGATAAAACCTGTGCTTTCCTATGATACATCTCAAATCCGACCGCGAAATTGAAAAGATCCGCACGAGTTGCCGAATCGCAGCTGAAGCTATGCTGCGGGTCATCGAAGAAGTAGCTGCCGGCACCACCACCCTCAGGTTGGATCAGGTGGCCGATACCTACATTCGCAAACAGGGGGCCGTGGCCAGCGCCAAAAATTACAAGGGCTACCCCAGGAGTATTTGCGTCTCGGTAAATGAGGTCGTGGTGCACGGCATTCCGGGCGAGCAAGTGCTCGAGGAAGGCGATTTGCTCGCGGTGGATATTGCGGCCCAGAAAGATGGTTATCACGGGGATATGAATGTTTCCGTCATGGTTGGTGCTGGGGACGTCGAGACCAGGCGTTTGTTAGAGGCTACCCGACAGGCGCTGGAACTGGGCTTACAAGCTTCTGAAAAGGGCAAGCGCCTGGGAGATATAGGGCATGCGATTCAAAGCTATGTAGAAGCTCAGGGTTATTCGGTAGTGCGCGACTATTGCGGCCATGGAATAGGGCGCGCGTTTCACGAGGAACCGCAGCTTTTGCATTTTGGCTTGCCCGGTACCGGTCGGCGCTTGCAGGCCGGCATGGTTTTTACCATCGAACCCATGGTCAACCAGGGCCGTCCGGGGGTGCGGGTTCTGGAGGATGAGTGGACGGCCGTCACCGAGGATGGAAAGCTATCGGCCCAGTTTGAACACACCGTCGCCATCACCAGAGAGGGCCCTGATGTGCTGTCCAGGTTTGCCGATCTGCCTTTTTGATTTCTCTCTCTGCAGTCGTTTCGCCTCACTTGATCTTTGGAAAGTTTCAGTTATATTATAAATTTTTGTGCCTGGCACCAAAGCTTGTATATCCCAGCAAAGGAGTGATGCTTTATGGTAGAGGAACGCTCTGGATCTTCGTCCGGGGAAGAAGAGTCGACGGATTTTTCGTTCGATCCCGGCTCCCAGGTCGAGCTCGAAGTAGAGGATACGTGCTGTATAACGGGAGACTCGGTCGAGGCAGGTTTTTGCCGCTTCCCCGATTACCGCCGTGGCACCCTCATGGTGATGTGCAAAAAGGAAATGCTTGCGCACCTGCGTTCGGGTACCACCATTCAAAAGTTCAAGGAAGTTCTGATCGAGCGCCACGGCGAGGATGTGCTCAACGAATACGCCAGCTATTGAAAGCTGAAATCGGCTCGCAACGCAATTTTTAAAAAGACAAAAAAAAACGCCCACCAGGGGCGTTTTTTTTTGTCTTTTTAAAAGGCTCCTCAACTGCGATCCAAGAGTTCCTGGATCGCCTCGGCGTATACCTCTAG
>CAXFTV010000593.1:0-5435 GCA_964005845.1 uncultured bacterium | reverse complement strand
GGGCGGCAATTGGCCGGTGTCGATCCCTGGTAGGCGCAGTCCTTTCCCCTAGAAGCCGTCTCAAAACTCCAATCTAGGCTTCGCGCCGCTGCAGAGCAATAAACCTTTTCAGCGGCAGCATAAAAAGCTTTATTTATCCAATCGGGCTGACTGCTGAACAGGATAAAAAAGGAGGTACTTCGTGAAGGTTGGCAAATTTATGATGCCCTTGCACCCGCCGGAAAAGGATCGGACCCAGACCTTCGAGGAAGATGCCGAATGCATTATCCTGGCCGACGAACTGGGTTTCAGCGAAGCCTGGATTGGCCAGCATCACAGCGCGGGGTGGGAGCCGATTCCCGCCAATGACGTATTTATCGCCAACCTGCTGCCGCAGACCCGGAATATCCGCCTGGGCACCGGCGTCTCGATTATGACCCAGCACCATCCGACCAATATCGCGGTGCGCCTGGCCTATCTGGACCATTTGGCCAGGGGGCGCCTCAATGTCGGCTTTGGCCAGGGAGGCGTGCCCACCGACTGGGCTCTTTTCGATTTGCCGGATCCGCGCACCCAGGGACTGATGACCCTGGAGGCGATGGAGATCGTGCTCAAGCTCTGGCAGGCCCGGGAACCTTTTGAGTTCAAGGGGGACTTCTGGAACGTCAAACTGGATGATGAAATCCCCGAATTAGGTCTGGGCCAGATCCTGCAGCCCTACCAGAAGCCGCATCCGCCGATCGCCATGAGTATTGTCAAGGAGGAGTCCATGGCCGCCAGGACGGGTGGGCAGAAGGGGTTCATTCCGATCAGCATCAATATGGCGCCGCCCCACAAGGTAAGGCGTCAGTGGGAGCTCTACTGCGAAGGGGCGGCCGAGGCCGGCCGGCCTCGGCCGGATCCGGCCAACTGGCGGATTTCCCGCAGCGTCTTCGTTGGCGAAACCGATAAGGAGGCTCGGGATCACGCCCTCAACGGCGCCTTTGCCGGGTCGCTGCTGTACCTGCGCGGCATGCTCGAGATTGCCAATATGCTCGACCTGCCCAAATCGGGTCCGGAGATGCCGGATGAAGCGATCGATGCCGAGTATATCATCGACCACATTGCCGTCGTCGGCAGCGTCGATACGGTGACGCGCAAACTGCAGGATCTCTACGATGCTACCGGGGGGTTCGGCACCTTGCTGATGATTGCGCACGACTGGGACGACAAGGTTAAAATGCGTCGCTCCATGGAGCTGATGGCGCGCGAAGTGATACCGCAGTTGCCCTGATTTTGGCCAGGAAAATACTGGGCGCTTTCTTGCAGTCCTACAGGTCGTTGGCGAAGAAGCCGTGCGGGGGGCGTGCCGCTGGCGTTTTGTTAAGCTCGCCGCATACTGCCCCGTCTCTGCAAACTAGCGCAAACCACATTGCCCCAATCTCCATAGAACGCCGACTGATCTGATTGGACGGGCAGTATGGCCGCGGGATGCCGCCGTTTTTTGCGCCGAAAAATCAGACTGCGAGGGACTACAATCTGTTGCGGCACCGATGGGACAGGGAGGGCAGCGGCTCGGAGCGGCAGAGCACACATTTTTCAACTTGCTTCCACATTCAAATTGAACAAAAAAAACAGGCCGGAAGGCCTCCCTTGAAAACCTCCCTGCCTGCATTGTGCTAAAACCGCGGGCAAGATACGACATTTTTCTCGGAAGATCAACAAAAATCTTTGGGCAAGAAAATCCGGCGGCTGCCGATGGCGGGAAAAAGTAAAATATCGTCGGCCCCGGCAAAGGAGAACGATCATGCGAGTTTTGATTATGACCGATATGGAGGGAGTCAGTGGCATCGTGGCATGGGAGCAGGTCAGGGGGGGCGATGTAATGTACGAAGAAGGGCGCAAGCTCTACACCGAAGAAATCAACGCTGCAGTGCGCGGTGCCCGGGCTGCGGGGGCCACGAAAATTGTCGTGGTGGACTGCCATGGCGCCGGCAAGGGCTGGACTTTCAATTCGCTGATCCCCGACCAGCTCGATCCCGACTGCGAGTGGGTTGCCCACCATCCCTGGGGGCGCTATACCGAAATGTGGGAGGAGGGGTGCGATGCCTGCCTGCTGGTCGGCATGCACGCGCGCAACAATACTCCGGACGGCGTGCTGTGCCACACCATTTCGGGGGTGCAGTACCGCAACTTGTGGTTCAACGACGATCTGGTGGGCGAGAGCGGCGTCAACGCCGCGCTAAACGGCCATTACGGCGTCCCCGTGGCCCTGGTCACGGGCGACGAAGCCGTTTGCCGCGAGGCGCGGGACCTGCTGGGCGAAGAGTTGCCCACCGTGGCAGTGAAAAAGGGTCTGAGCCGCTTCAGCGCCCGCCAGATTGCCCCGCAGCGGGCGCGGCAGATGATCGAGGAGGGGGCGCGCAACGCCCTGCGGGATTTTGCGCCGATCAGACCTTATGTGCCGGCGGCGCCGACGACTATTCGAATCGAGTTGAACAGTGTCGACAAACTCGCCGATTTTAAGGGCCGGGCCGGGGTGGAGATCACCGGTCCACTGGAAGTTGAAAGCAGGGCAGAGGACTGGATGAGAGCGTGGAACCAGTTCTGGGCATTTGCCTGATTGCCGGGCGCTTTTCACCTTGAAAAAGCCTTGCCCGGGTTCAACGCTCGCCGCTCGGGTCGTGGCGAGCGCCCGAAACCCTTCACCAGATGTTGCTGGTTTCTTCGCACCTGGCCGCACAAAGTGGGCGGGCGTCCGGCGCCGACTTGATCTCCCAGATAAGCCAGGGGCGCGCTGTCATAGTTTCCTGTGGCCTCTTGACGCGCTATGTTGCAGGGTATTAGATTGCAGCATTAATCGGCAGCCAAAAATGCGACGGAAGCAACAGAGAATTTAAGCTGCGGGATTAGATTGATGAATTCCACCCCTATCGACGAACTAAGACAAAAGATACGCCCCCCTTGTCCGGCGCTGGATATACACGTTCACCCCGTCGACGGCATCGGTCCACACGCGGTAAGTTCGGCAGCGGAAGACGCGGATTTTCTCCTCGCTGCGGCGCGGCGTTCCGGGGTGGAGCGGATGTGTCTGTTTTCTCTGGACCGCTCCATGGCCTATGACCCTTCCGCCGAGCTTTGCCGCCGGGCCAACGACTACGCTCTGCGCTTGCGCGAACGGGCGCCAGAGGTCTTTCTGCCCTTCGCTTACGTGACCCCGGCCCATCCCGAAAAAGCCGCCGCCGAAGTGCGGCGCTGCGTTGCAGGGGAGGGCATGGTGGGGATCAAGTTGTGGGTCGCTCGCCGGGCCACGGACCCGGGCCTGGACCCGATCATGGAACTGGCGGTGGAACTGGATGTGCCGGTGCTGCAGCATGCCTACCGCAAGACCGTGGGGCAGCTGCCGGGCGAATCCTATCCCGAGGACGTGGCCGCTCTGGCGCGCCGACACCCGCGGGCGCGGATCATCATGGCGCACCTGAACGGCGTCAACCCGCGCGGTCTCGAAGAAGTGGTGGACAGCCCCAATGTGGTGGTGGATACCTCGGGAGGCGATCCCGAAAACGGCATGGTCGAACTGGCGGTCCAGCGTCTGGGCCCCGGGCGGGTGGTCTTTGGCTCGGATGCGCCGATTCGCCATTTCAGTATCTCTCTGGCAAAGGTTCTGGGGACCGATTTGCCGCTCGAAACCCAGCGCGCTATCCTGTGGAACAACGCCGCCCGGCTGTTGCCCGCAAAGGCCGGTGTAAAGTTGCTGGAGGAGGCGGTGGGTGAAAACAACTGAAGGAAAGAGAATAGGCTCCCAGGTGCGCGGCGTGGAGCAGTCGTGGCAACTCTACGAGCGCGCGGCGCACTATATTCCCATGGGTACCCAGACCCATTCCAAAGCGCCGCGGGCGCATCTGCGCACTCGAGAGCCCTGTTTCATCGTCCGGGGCAAGGGTTGCCGGGTGTGGGATCTGGATGGCAACGAGTACATCGACTTGCGCAACGGTCTGGGGCCGATTACCCTGGGGTACGGTTTTCCCGCGGTGGATGCGGCCTTGCGCCGGCAGCTGGAAAGCGGCACGGTTTTCAGCTATGCGCATCCGCTGGAAGTAGAAGTAGCGGCGTCTCTGGCGGCGGTGATTCCGTGTGCCGAGAGCGTGCGCTTTCTCAAGACCGGCGGCGAATCCATGGCCGCGGTACATCGCCTCGCCCGCGCCTTTACCGGCCGCGACCACATCCTCACTTGCGGTTATCACGGCTGGCTCAATACCACCACCCGAGCCGGGGTGCCGGCGGCGATTCGCTCGGTTTACCAGGCGTTTCCCTGGGGCGATATCGATAGCTGCGCGCGCGAATTTGCGCAAAATTCGGAGGGGATAGCGGCCGTGAGCGTGGCCTGCGGCTACGGTGATATCGCAGCGGGCCATACCTTTCTGCCGGCGCTGCGCGAGTTGAGCCGGCAGTACGGAGCCCTGCTGATCTTCGACGAGATTGTCACTGGCTTTCGCCTGCGGCTGGGCGGGGCCCAGGAATACTTCGGCGTGGTCCCGGATCTGGCCGTTTTTGCCAAGGGCATGTCGAACGGGGTGCCGCTTTCCTGCTATCTGGGGCGCAGAGAGATCATGGACAGGGTGGAGGACGTGAGCATTTCTTCGACCTACGGAGGGGATGCTCTGGGGCTGGCCGCGGCCGCGGCCGTGCTGCAGACCTACGGCGCCGAAGATGTAATCGGCACGCTGTGGCAGCGGGGGCAACAGTTGCACGAAGGATTCGGGATATTGTGCCGCGAGCTGGGGATTGCGGCTGGCTTCAAAGGGCTGCCGCCGGTGGGCGAGCTGGTATTCGAGCATGCCGATCCAGCCCGCCGCACCGAACTCTTTGTGCGCTTCAATGCCGAGGTATTGAAGCGGGGCCTCATCGTCTATTCGGTTTGTTATCCCAACTACTCACATACTTCGGCCGATATCGAAGAGGCCCTGGCAATTATTGAAGAGGCCCTGATTGCGATGCGGGAAGAGGGCGTTTTCGAGGGGGCGCACCCGGTTACTGGAGAATGAAATGATCGTCGATATCAATGCCTGGACCGGACACTGGGGCAGCTTGCCACCGGACGGACAGGTGGAGGCGGTGGGCGCTGCTCTGCGGCGCATCGGCGTCGCGCGGATTTGTCTGGCGCCGCTGCACGCGGTATGGTGCCACAACCCGCACCATGCCAACGATCTGGTCTACCAGGCCGCCCGTCGGGCCGAGGACATCGATCCGGTGCCGCTGCTGGATCCGACGATCGCCACCTGGCGGCAGGAACTGGAGCGCGCGCGTCTGCAGCCCCGCCTGCACCTGGTCAAGCTGG
Organism: uncultured bacterium; assembly: GCA_964005845.1. Taxonomy (GTDB): domain Bacteria; phylum Latescibacterota; class UBA2968; order UBA8231; family UBA8231; genus CAXFTV01. Next base: position 139 of record CAXFTV010000593.1, on the reverse strand, counting down.
CCCCCACGTATGGAGCCTACGAGTTGGAGGTTGCCGACGAATTGTTCGAGGCCCTGGCCGCGGCCGGGCTGGCGGCGATCGTGCAGGTGCGCCTGGAGGATCCGCGGCGGCAGCACCCGCTGGCCCAGGTGCCGGATCT
>CAXFTV010000592.1:0-8955 GCA_964005845.1 uncultured bacterium | reverse complement strand
GCTGCGTTTTTAGCCACGGCACCCGGCACTCTCCTTATTATATGCGCGGGATGTTGCAGGGCACGATCAACCCAAGGCCCGAGGTGCGCGTCGTCGACGAGTCTGGGACCACGGCCGTGCTCGACGGCGACGGCGGCCTGGGGTACATCCCGAGTTATCGCGCCGCCGAGTTGGCCATAGCTAAAGCGGTGGACCTTGGCATGGGCGCGGCGACGACGCGCAATCACTACCACTTTGGCTCGGCCGGCAATTATTCGCGCCTGGGCTTGGCGCACAATTATATCGGCATTGCCAGTTCCTCGCATCGCTTTTCCCTGACCCCGGAGAGCTCGATCACCGGCATCTGCGGGGTCTCGCCGCTGAGCGTCGCGGTCCCAACCGGCGACCAGCCGCCTCTGGTCCTGGATATGGGCACTCCGCAGCCTCCGCAGCCCTATGAAGACCACGCAGGATTGGTTTTCAAGACCCTGGGGCTGAACGCAGTAGTGCACGTCCTGGGGGCGATTTTGCCCGGCATCTACCGGCCGGAGTGTCGGGAACCACAATCTCCCTGGACCGCCAATCAGGGCAGTTTTGTCGCCTTCTTCGACATTGAGGGTTTTATGTCCCAGGAGGAATTCAAAGAGGAAATCGATCGCTACATCGGCGCGGCGCGCGCCATGCAGCCCCTGCCCGGCATGGACAGGACCGAACTGGCCGGCGGCATGGAGTGGGCCTGGGACCAGGAAAACCGGCGCGAAGGCATTCCGGTCGCCGACGATCACCGGGAGCTGCTGGAGCGCATCGCCGCCGAATGGGGGGTAGAGTCTCCTTTCGGGGCTTATGACCACACCCGTTTTTGCCGCCGCTAAACGGGAGGATCTCCCCATGCCCGCTCGTCTTCGGATTGCCGCCATTGCCACCATCTACTATGCCTGGTCCCATGCCGATGCCATTCTCACCAAGTTCATGAAAGGCATGTCGACGGACGAGGGCTTTTTTGCGCCCGAAGTAGATCTCGTGTCAATCTACCTGGACCATGTCCTCGATAGCGACATCGGCGTGGACCTAGCGGCCAGCCACGACATTCCCATTTATCCCAGTATCCGCCAGGCGCTGCACGCCGGCGCCAGCGCACTCGACGTCGATGGGGTTCTCCTGATTGGCGAACACGGCGATTATCCGTGGAATGAACGAGGCCGGCATTTGTATCCCCGGCGTTACTTCTTTGAACAGATCGCCGGCGTATTTGCCGAGAGCGGCCGCTCCGTACCCGTATTCAACGACAAGCACTTTTCCTATGACTTCACTGAAGCGCAGTGGATGTGGATGCGCGCCCAAGAGCTAAACATCCCCCTGATGGCCGGTTCCTGCCTGCCGCTGGCCTGGCGCCAACCCTGGCTGGAACACCCCAAAGGCACTCCGATCCAGGCCGCCATGGCAGTTGGTTATGGCGGTATTGAGGCCTATGGTTATCATACCGTGGAAACCTTGCTGTGCATGATTGAACGGCGCCACGGCGGTGAAACGGGTGTGATTTCGGTTCAGTGTCTGGAAGGGGACGAGGTGTGGAGGGCGCGCGATCAGGGCTTGTGGTCGCAGGAGTTGGCCACCGCGGCGTGTGCCGCCATCGAGAACAAACCCGCAGGTCCAATGGAGGAACACGCCAAAGATCCGGCGGTCTTTTTGATCGCCCATCGCGACGGCTTAAAAAGTGCCGTGTTGATGTTAAACGGCTACATTCAGAGCTGGGCTTATGCAGCGCGTATCGGCGAGCAAATACGGGGAAGCGAATTTTTTCTCCAGCCCGATGGACCCGGAGCCAATTTTGGTTATCTCTGCCGCAATATCCAGCAATTCTTCCACCGCGGCATTGCCCCTTATCCTGCCGCCCGCACCCTCTTGAGCAGCGGAATTATCGACGCCGCAATGCAATCGCGCCATCAAAGCCACCGGTGCCTGGATACGCCCTATCTCGATATTGCCTACCAATCTTACGACGCCTTGCCAATGCGTCCGCGCGCGCCGCGGCCATGCGGGGCAAGTATCGATCGCAATGCGCCCGATCTGCTGCTTCCGTGGAAGACGGCATCTATTTGATCGGGGGGAGGAGCGCGCCTACCGCCCGCGCGCCATTTGCAAGGGCACCGATTTCCGGGCTACAAAAAAGTGCTGCCCCCATGGTCCCCCGGGTGCTCGGAGTCGGGCGTATTGACACGGGGGTCCGCAATAATTACTTCTATTATTTTCAGGTCGCATGCACACCTGTCTCAGGGGTTTCGTTTCAAGGTCTTAATAGAGGAGAGCAAATGCGATGACTTATTATATGTACACTTCCATTTCGGGCGAGAATAAGATCCTCATCCATACCATGGATCCCGACACCGGCCTGCTGCAGCACAGAGAAGATGTGGAACTGCACGGTGGTCCCGTGCCGCTGGCAGCAGATCCGGCGGGAAAATTTCTCTATACCGCACTGAATTCCACCAGCGAGGTGCTGAGTTTCAGCATCGACCCGGGCACCGGGGGCCTGACCCAAATCGGCAGTACGGGCCTGCGGGAAACCCCCTGTTATTTGCTCACGGATCGCAGGGGCAAATTTCTGCTCGGCGCCCATTACAGCGCCGGTGCGGTTTCGGTGAATCCCATCGCTGGGGATGGGGCCGCGACCGATTTTGTCCAGTGGCTCGAAACGGCCCCCAGAGCCCACTGCGTCCAGATCGATGCGTCCAATCGCTTCGTACTGGTGCCACACGTGATGCCCGGCAACGCCGTCTTTCAACTCGTGCTCGACCAGGAGACCGGCGAACTCAGTCCCAATGCCGTGCCCAAGGTCGTGCCCGCGGTGGAAGAGGGACCGCGCCACTGCTGTTTCCATCCCGGCAAGGATATCGTCTATACCTCCAACGAGCAGGGCAGCAGTGTGACGGCCTATCACTTCGCCGCCGCTGCGGGGACGCTGTCGCCTTTTCAGACCATCTCCAATCTGCCTCCCGAAGGGCACCATCCGGGCACCGGCGGCGAAAAAAACTCCTGCTCCCAGATCGCTATCACCCCATCGGGCAGGTTCCTCTACGCGCCCAACCGCGGACACGACAGCATGGCTTGTTTCCGGCTAGACGAGGAAACGGGTGAGCTATCCACCATCGGCTACCAGGCCATAGAAAAACACACCCGGGGCATCAGTCTGGATCCGCAGGGCAAGTTTCTCTTTGCCACGGGTGCGGCTTCGGGACGAATGGCGACTTTTCGCATCAGCGAAAAGACCGGTGCCCTCGAGCCGCTAGAAAATCTTGCCGTGGGCCAGGGGCCGATGTGGGTACAATTTGTAACGCAACGGGATTAGGAGGAAACTATTATGGGCACAGCGGGCAAGCACAACGAAATTCTCGTCTATGTCGGCACCTATACCAAGACCACGAGCGAAGGGATTTACCGCTATCGCCTCGATGTATCTTCGGGGGCGCTGGAGTACCTGGGGGTGGCCCGCGGTCATGAAGAGCCTTCGTTCCTGGCCATCGACCCGGAGCAGCGCTTTTTGTATGCAGTCAATGAAACCGACAGCTACCAGGGCGAACCGGGCGGGGCGGTAAGCGCCTTTGCAATCGCGCCCGCTAGCGGCGAGCTGACCTTTTTGAATAAGCAGCCCTCGCGCGGAGCGGGTCCGTGTCATCTGAGCGTAGACGCCAGCGGCCGCTATGTCCTGGTGGCCAATTACAGCGGCGGCAGCGTCGCCATGCTGCCCATCCAGGGCGACGGCAGTCTGGGGCCGGCGTGCGACTTCGTGCAGCATCTGGGGGGCAGTGGCGCCACCGAGCGCCAGCACCGACCGCACGGGCATTCCATAACCCCAAGTCCGGACAACCGCTTTGCCTTTGCCGCGGATCTGGGGCTCGACCAGATTCTGGTCTACCAGCTCGACCTGGAAGAGGGCCGCCTGCGGCCCAGTTCGCCGTCCTTTGTGCAGCTGCAGCCAGGGGCCGGCCCCCGCCATTTTGCCTTTCACCCCAAGGGCCGCTACGCCTATGGGATCAACGAAATAGACAACACCTTCAGTGCCTTTAACTTCGACGCCGAGCGCGGTGCGCTGGAAGAATTTCAGGTGGTCTCCACCCTGCCCGCCGATTTTGCCGGCACCAGCCATACTGCGGATGTGCACGTGCATCCTTCGGGTAAGTTTCTCTACGGTTCCAACCGCGGCCACGAAAGTATTGTAATCTGTGCCATCGACGAGGCCAGCGGCCGACTCACCGTGGTCGGGCACGAGCCGACCCAGGGCGAGCAGCCGCGCAATTTTGCTATCGATCCGACCGGCGCGCTGTTGTTCGCCGCCAATATGGGAACCGAAAATATCGTCAGTTACTGGATCGATCGGGAAACCGGCAGTCTCGATCCGACCGGTCTCGTGACCGAGGTGCCCACACCGGTTTGTCTGAAGATGATCGTCCGTTCCCAGTAGCAGCAGTGCCGATCAGCACTTTGGGGGGGGCGGTCCCACGGGGGCTGGCCGCTACACTTTGCAAGTCCCGATTGGCGGCGGGTCTTTTTTTGCCGCGCCCGCGCGCCAAATCGCCAGCGGTCCAGGTTGCGCCCGGTCGCCCGCCGCTCTGGGCGCGCTGTCGAGTAGCTGCGCCGCGAGGAAAGGTTCGATGAATCAGACCGAAAAGTTTCTCTTTGACTGCCACGGGTTCATCCACATTCCTGAGTTTCTGGCAAAGGACGAAATCGCGGCCCTCCAGGCGGCCTGTCTGCGGCTCGAAGAACACGCGCTCGCCTGCGAAGATCGCGCCCCCCGCTTCCTGGCGCCCACCTGCGGTTTCGAATTCTGGCAGGGTGAAGAATTTGGCTATTTTGCCACCCGCGCGAATACCGAACCGGACAGCGCGACCCTTTTAATCGACGATTTCTGGCTCTTTCCGGACGCTTTCGATATGCTGGTCGGGCACGAGCCGACCCTGGTTTATGCCAGGGAGCTGATCAGAAACAAATCCTACCGCACGACGGGACCCGATGGAATCCTGATCAACAACGCCGAATTGCGCATCCGCTACCCGGGTAATTCGACCCCGGCGCACATGGGATATCCGAGGAATTCCAGCCGGCGTTTCAACTACCACGTCGGCGTCGATGGGGAGTGCAGCGCCGGCATGATCCGGATGGTTTACTTCCTCCACGATGTCGCCGTCGAACAGGGCCCGATTTGCTTTATTCCCGGGTCGCACAAAAGTAGTTTTGAGGTCCCGGTGGAACCAGGGATGAGAGTGGAAGACGAGCCGGGCATGGTGCCGGTACCGGTGCGGGCGGGCGATGCGGTGTTGTTTACCGAAGCCTGTCGCCACGGCGGTTTCGCCAACCGCTCGGAACAAACGCGCTATACCCTCCACGTTGGTTATGCGCCGGATTTAATTTCCTCGCACAATCTATCCAGCCAGGACGGGCCGATGAACGTCACGGACGTCCTGCTCGAGCGGCTGCGACCCGAACAGAGGGCCTTGCTGGTGCGTCCGGGACTGGAGCGTTTAGAGACGAGGTAGTAGCGGCTGAACGCTGGTCTGGGCTGCGCGCAGCGTCCCCTGCGCCCCTACTCGACCCCGATTTTAGGGGATTTTATGGTCGGTAGGAAGCCGTCCCAAAACTCCAATCTGGGCGGCGCGCGACGGCAGAATTTTAAGACGGCTTCTAAGGCAAATTTTTGCGCATGACTACAATTGAGGATATCCGCCGGCGACTGGCGGCGCGCAGTCCGCAGATATTGACCGATGCCGGCAAGACGCCGGCCGCCGTCGCTCTGGTGCTGTATCAGGGCAGTGAGGCTTTGCAGTTGCTCTTCATCGAGCGCTCCAAACGCGCAGGGGATCCCTGGTCGGGGCACATTGCCTTTCCCGGAGGCAAGGTGGAAGCCTGCGATCGGGACCTGCGCGCGGCGGCAGAGCGCGAGACTCTGGAGGAGATCGGTCTGGACCTGGGGACTGCCGCCTACCTGGGGCGCTTTGACGACCTCACCGGTTTGACTTTGCCCGTGCTGGTTTCGGGGTTTGTATACGCGCTGGAAAATCCCGCTGTCCCGGTGCTTAACGACGAAGTCCGGGAGGTGTTCTGGAAGCCGCTGGAAGAGTTGGCCGATGCGGGGAGGTGGGTGCAGCACGGCGTTTTTTACGGGGGCGCCGACCACGTCCATCCGGGCATCGATGTACTGGGCCCGGGAAGACCCGTGCTGTGGGGATTAACCTACCGTTTTGTGGTGCAGCTTTTGCGGCTGGCCGGCTGCGCGGTGCCCGGGACGGAAGATGGGTGAGCCGGAGCGAGGGCTCCTGGGATGGGGTGCCGGGGAGGACGCTGGAGCCGGCGGCGCGCCAGAACTTGCTTCAAGGTTTCTTCTTATCCAGCGCATCGCGCGCGGTAGCACTAGAGCTTCACGCTGCGGCCGCTGCGGGCGGATTCGTAGGCCGCATTGATGATTTCGACGATGTGTACGGCCGCGCCATTATCCAGCTCGGGCGCGCCGCAGTCGAGGATGCAGTCGACTAAATTGTCCACCGGACTCGGGGGGGCAGGCAGTTCTTTTTCGCTGCGATGAATCGTTTCACTCCCCTGGGCTTCGAGGCTGAGCTCGAAGGGGAAACCGCGAAAAATGGCCGTTCCGGCTGTCCCGTAGTAGATGCTGTGATGGCGCTTGTCGAAAATGGCGCTGTCGGCGCGCATGGTGATGGTGGCCAGAGCACCGTTGTTCAGCAGCAGGGTCAGGGCCACGTTCAGATCCCATTCCGGGTCGTCCATCTGGGCCGTGACTTCCACCACCTCCAGATCTGTGCACCAGAGCAGTTCGCAAACCAGGTGCGATCCGCCGTCGATGAAAAAACCGCCGCCGTTCTGCTCGGGGTCGTGGCGGAATTGAGTGGGTTTTACCACCCCGGGTAAGGTATCGGGTAGAGGCTGAAGTCCAAGGACTCCGCGGGCGTCGTTCATCCAGTGGATGTGGACGCCTTCGATGTCTCCCAGAGTCCCCTGCTGGATCTGTTGGCGCAGATAGCGGCAGTGATTCCAGTAGGGCGGATTTTGTGCCACCACCAGAGTCAGGCCCTTAGCGGCGGCCAGCTCCACTAGCCGGCGGCCCTCCCCGGGATCCAGAGTGATGGGTTTTTCCAGCAGGACGTGCAAATCGTTTTCCAGCGCGGCCCGGGTGTGTTCGTAGTGGAGGTGATGGGGAGAACAGATGACGACGGCGTCCACGGCCCCGCTCTGGACCAGTTCCCGATGATCGGTAAAGCAGGTCTCGACCCCAAAGTGGTCGGCCATTTGCCGGAGCTGTTCGGGGTTGCGGCGGCACAGGGCGCTCAATGTAGCGCTGGGGTGATTCACTAGGTCGGGGCAGTGGCGCCGGGAGGCGAACCAGCCGGCGCCGATGATGCCGATGCGGACGGGGGGCATGAGGGGGGGCTCCGATTTTTTTGGGGAGAGGGAGTTGATAGTCGTTGCGCGCCAGCGTTGGGTTGGCTGTGGAACTGCATCGCTGGTGCTTTGAGGGAGTCCGGGATGCCCTTGTCTCCGGCCAGTTCCCCTGGCAGGACGGAATCTCAGAGTGCGTCCTTTTGCGCCAATTTACGCTCGCCAAACGCCCTTCGGACTCAACGCCCGGATATGTAGCGGCCGTTCTATTCTTCGATGATTTGCACGAAAATGTGATCGGCCAGTTCCAGGCCCATAGAGTAATCTTTGTGCGCATTGATCTGCAAGAGCAGCGGGCCGTTGAAGGGGGCCTTGTCGCGCACTTCCATCTGCGTTCCCAGCTTCAGACCCAGATCTTCCACGTGGCGCAGAATCTCCGGGTTCTGGTCGTCGACGCGGCGCACTATGGCGCTCTGTCCCGCCTGCAAGCGGGACAGGGGCAGAAAGCTCTCGCGCTCGATATCGCCCTTGCGAGTGGGGATGGGGTCGCCGTGCGGGTCGGTAGTCGGATAGCCCATCAGCGCGTCGATGCGCTCCTCGAATTCCTCGGAAATGACGTGCTCCAGTTTCTCCGCCTCGGCGTCCACTCGATCCCAGGAATAACCCAGAACCTCGGCCAGATAGCGTTCCAGCAAGCGGTGGTGGCGGAGAATTTCCAGGGCGATTTTGGTGCCGGGCCCGGTGAGCGTCACGCCCCGGTAAGGGGTGTGTTCGACCAGGTGTATGGCGGCCAGTTTTTTGATCATATTGGTGACCGAGGGAGCGGCGATCTGCATGTATTCGGCGATCAGGGATGTCGTCACCACCTCCACGTCCTCGCGCTCTTCCTGCAATTTGTAAATCGTCTTTAAGTAATCCTGCATCGCCTGACTTATCACTAAACTAGCTCCTCTAAATCTTGGCAAAAACTACCCGGTTGTCAGCAGGCGCCATACCTGGGCGACCAAAAAGCACAGGGCGAGTCCCATGGCCACGGGCAGCAGTGAAGCAATTGCCGTCCACCGGGCGCTTTTGGTCTCCTTCCAAATAGTGTAGATGGTGGTCGAGCAGGGATTGTGAACCAGGCTGAAGAGCATCAGATTCACGGCGGTCAGCAGGGTCCAGCCTCCGGCCCGGAAAATATCCGCGGTGGCCGTCTCGGATTCGAGCTCGAACATGACCCCGGCGCCTTCTCCCAGGCCGGCCAGGCGGGCACTCAATACCGTCAGCATCAAAATAGTTGGAATGACGATTTCGTTTGCCGGTATGGCGATCACGTAGGCCAGCAGGATCACGCCGTTCAGGCCGATGAACAGGGCCAGGGGATCGACGCCCGTGATGAAGTGTTCGGCCAGACTGGAATCGCCAATCTGGATATTGGACAGCAACCAGGTGGCGGCGCCGGCCGGAATGGCAAAGACCACGGCGCGCCACAGCACGATGAGGGTGCGGTCGATTACCGAGGTATAGATGGTCTGCAGAATGCGCGGTGGTCGGTACGGGGGCAGCTCCAGGCTGAAGGCCGAGGCCTCCCCCTTCAGGATGGTGTGC
>CAXFTV010000591.1:0-5942 GCA_964005845.1 uncultured bacterium | reverse complement strand
CACGCTGAAAGTATCGAGGCCACCCAGGGATTTGAACTGGCAGCAGTATGCGATCGCGATCCTGTGCGCCTGGGGGCCGCCAGGGAAGAGCAGGGGGACCACATTGCGACTTTTGCCGCGGCCAAAGAAATGGCCGAGAGCGGGAAAATAGATTTAGGGATCGTCATCCTGCCGCATGCCTTCCATGGTTGGGGTATGCAAGTCTTGCTGGAAGCCGGCCTGCATGTGATAGTGGAAAAACCCTTCGCCACCAGGGTGGAGGATTGCGATGCGGCAATTGCCCTGGCCAGAGAAAAGGGGGTAATGCTCTCGGTGTATCACAACCGGCACTGGGACCCGGATATTTTGACCTTGAGGCATGTGGTTGAAGCCGGTCTTATAGGTGAGATCTATTCTATCGAGTGCAATATGGTGGGATATGGGCGACCGGGGCAAGCATGGCGCTCCCATAAACCAATTTCTGGAGGCTCCCTATACGATATGGGGGCGCACCAATTTGAAAAGATCATGCAATTGGTACCCAGGGAAAACGCCCTGGGAGAGCCGCTTAATCGCAGTGCCAGCCTCTTTGGGAATTTTGCCAAAAAGGTTTGGCACGATACGACCAACGAAGATTATATACGAGCATATGTGCATTTTGCAGGCGGCGTCGAAGCGCAGGTACTGGTTTCCAGTATTTGCGCAACATCCAAGCCCCTGTGGACCATACTGGGGACCAGGGGAGCGGTGGTTATGGACGATGGGCAGAGCGGTGCCAGGGTAACCTCAGTCGACAAAACTGGGCAGCACTACAATGTCCAAATAGCTAATGTCAGTAAGGCTAAATGGGGTGATTATTACAAAAACTTGGCAGACCACCTCTTGGCCGGAGTGCCCTTGATAATTACTCCGGAATGGGCCAAGGCGCCCATTCAATGTATCGAAGGGTGCGAGAGGGCGGCGCGAGAAAATAGGCTGATAGAAGTAACCTTCGATTTTTAGAGGAGCCCATAACGTTGAATGGAGAAAATAAAGGCAATGTGCTGGTGGTTGACGATGATATCAGGTTGAGAAAATTGTGTACTGCCTTCTTGCAGAGGGAGGGGTACTCCGTCGCCACGGCCGAAACCGCAGAGCAGGCGCTCGAACAAGTGCAGGTAAGTCCCTTTGATCTGGTATTGACCGATTTGAAGATGCCGGGCATGTCCGGCCAAAAATTGGTCAGTCGTTTGCAGCAGATCCAGTCTGACTTACTGGTCATAATTATGAGCGGCTCCCTGGATCCGGCCGAGATGGTCGAACTCGCGACCGGGGAAATGTACGAATTTCTGGAGAAACCATTCAACATGAAAGAGCTCCAGGATATGGTTGGGAAGGTACTGGAAAGGTAGACCGGAGAGGTTTGAAAAAAGGTCATTGAGGCAGAGCAAATTTTGATGAAAAGGGGAAAGAATTATAGCGGCGATAGTCCGGGCAAAAAAGGCCACGGGCCGCGCAGTTTGTTGCAGGCTCTAAAAGGCCAGCGGCAAGAGGTGGCCAAGGCAAAGATCGAGGTGCGGCGACTGAATGGGCGAATTCGAGAATTGGAAGATGAATTAAGTCGGCGCAGATTGCAGCTGGAAGTACTTGGTGAAGGCAGCGAGCATCTGCCCGCGATTGCGGAAAGTCTACAAGAAGGTCTTCTGATTACCGATGTGCACGATGTAGTGCTTTATATGAATAACCGCATGGAGGAATTGACGGGGTACAGGGCTTGTGAACTGGTCGGGGAAAAAGCCATCAGGTTGCTATTGCCGAGTGATCAATGGGAAACCCAGCTTGAAAGGAATAAAAAGCGGGTAGAGGGGATGGTCGAAAGGTACGAAATTGAAATAAAACGCAAAGATGGGAATTTCATATGGCTGGAAATCAGTGCGGCGCCCTTTCGCAATGTCGACGGAAAAATCGTTGGCACCCTTGGAGCACATACTGATATAACGCTACGCAAGCAATTGGAGGAACAGCTTTTTCAGGCCCAAAAGATGGAGGGAATCGGCCAGCTGACAACCGGTATTGCCCACAACTTCAACAATATACTCATGGGTAGCATGGGCAACCTCGAACTGGCGCTCATGGATGCTCCCGAGGTCATAAAAGATTACTTGCAAGAAGCATTTGACGCCAACCAAGAGGCGGCCGATTTAATCAAGGAGTTGATGATTTTCAGCCGGCGGACAGATGTTGAAAAACCCCTTATTGATGTGGGCCCCATTATTAAGGATGTTGCAGAATTCTGTAAAGTTACCTTTGATCGCAAGATCGAGATTAGGCTGCTGAACTCCGCCGACCAGTCTCAGGTGTACGGCAATGTCGGGCAACTTAAGCAAATGTTGCTGAATTTCTGCATTAACGCTCGCGATGCCGTGGAGGCGGTTGCAAATGGTGGTCACGCCCCCCGCATTGAATTGGGTGTGGAAACTGCTTGCCTGGGGGATGAAGATGATGCAAAGTATGCAAGTATTCCCGCTGGAGATTATATCAGGATCTACGTTGGCGATAATGGCGTGGGCATGGACGATCTCACTCAAGGACACATATTCGAACCTTTTTTTACAACCAAGGATGTCGGCGAGGGAGCGGGACTGGGATTGGCAACGGTCTACGGTATTGTGCGTCAGCACAATGCTTTTATAGAGGTGCAAAGTCATCCGGGTATGGGATCGACCTTCGAGGTTTTTCTGCCGGTAGCAAAGGAGAGGAGGACGGCACCTAGGGACGGAAGTAGAGAGGAAATACTCGGAGGGAGCGAGACTATCCTGATCGCAGATGACGAAGAGAGAATAAGAGACGCTGTTTCCTCCGCGTTGGCAAAGTATGGTTATGAGGTGCTCACGGCAAGTGATGGCATTGAATGTATGGATGTTTTTCAGGTGGAGGCAAAAAAGATAGACCTAGTATTGCTCGACGTTTCGATGCCCAAGCTCTCCGGCCGAGAGGTGTTGCAAAAGATTATTGAAATCGAAGCTGGTATCAAAGTGGTGATTTTTACTGGGTATGCGACTGATGAAGATGATTTTGGAAATGCCAAGGCATTTCTCCAGAAACCATTGCGCCTTCCGGCGGTTTTGAAAACTGTGCGCCGAGTTCTGGATATGTAGGGGATGCCGGTTGCGCAATAGGCGAATGAAAAATTTATGGGTAGTCAATGAAAGTTAAAGTTCTGGTTGTCGACGACGATGTCAGACTGAGGAAGTTGTGCGCTGGTTTTCTGCAGCGCAGCGGCCATATCACTGTAGCAGTAGAAGGGGGCGAACAGGCTCTCAAAGAAGCAGGTAATCAGAGATTTGATCTGGTCCTGACAGATATCAAAATGCCGGGGATGTCCGGTGATGAATTAATCGGCCACTTACTGGAAATGCAACCGGAAATTATGCCGGTGATAATGACGGCTCATCCGTCAATGGATCTGGCGATAGATGCGGTGCGCAAAGGGGTTTATGAATTTATTACCAAACCTTTCAGGCTAGATGATTTCCAACGGGCGATAAATAATGTTCTCCAACGTCGCATGGAAGAAATCCAGCGGGTGCAACGAGATTTCGTCAAGACTTTGCTGGAAATAGAGGAGCAGTTGGGTGATGAATTTGATTTACCCAAAACAATCGAAAGTTTGGCAGTAACTGGTAGACGCGAAGACGAGGGGGAGGGGGACGCCAATAAAACAAAGCGAGTTTTGCCAGAGGAACAAGCTGAGCCTTCATCCTTGCGGATCGGTGGCAAAGGAGAATACGAGGCGGCAGAATCCCTGGTTGCGATAATTTGCGAGCCCATTCCCGCGGATCTAAATTTGCTCAAAAATTCTCCCGATTATCATCACTTCAGAACTATTTATGCGGCTTTTCGAACGCTTAATCTCAAACTGCAAAAAACTAATGATGCAGTGCAGTTGAAGTTTGTCATGGCCCATAGAAGCACTGATATTCCAAAATTCTTCCGCTTGTTCGCCGACCAGATTTGCTGTATCGTTTTTGGCCCCAATTTCCCCTTGTTGAGCGAAGTGACCCTCCGCATCATGGCCAATTCCAGCCGCTCGCGCATGGTCGTGGTCTGTCACAATCCATTCCAGGCGCTATTTTCCTGGGATCGACTTTCCAAGCTCGCAGATGATTTTAATATCGTGGCTTATAGAAATAGCACGGCGGAAAGCGAAGCAAGAGATTTCTGGTCCCTTTTTTTAAACCGGGAACTCAGACCCCTGATCGAGGAAAGGTTGAAAACGATTAGGGATCGAGCGGCAGAGAAAGAATACGTTCTCCCGGCTGAAGAAATCCGCAATTTGCTCCTCAAAGATTACGAGTCGATGGAGTTGCTACCCAGTTTCCCGGCGACATTCCGTCAGGCAATTGGGGCCATAGAGGAACGCCAGCCTTTTAGCCAATTATTTGAAATCATAGAGTCGGACGGAATTCTGCAGGGGCTGGTGAGCCAGAGTCTCAAAAAGTCTTCGTACAACATTTCGTCGGGTGTTGAATCCCTGCCTACTGCTCTTGCTGCGATTGGTGTGGAAGAACTGAAAAAAACCATGATAGCCCAGGTGGTGGGCAACTTATTGGATGAAATAAATCAGCCGGGATTCCATGGCCAGCACTTCCTTTTTCACAGTGTCTGCACTGGTTATATGGCCCAGATCTTGAGCCTCAATCTAGATGAGCCCTCGGCCCGGGAACGGGAAATTTTGCGCTGTTTAAGTCTGCCTCAGTACAGCCGGGATTTTCTGAAAAAACTTCGCCTGTGGGAACGCTTCAAATTAGCCGATGAATTCGATGCATTTACAGGGGGCCTCCTTCACGATGTCGGGAAGTTACTCAATTTGATCTGTTACCCAGATATCTTTCCGTCCATATTGTACGAAATTGAGCAAAAACAGTGGCAGGGTAGCTTGCTGGAAAGCGAAACGGCCCTGTTGTGGGACTTCCAGCATCCCGCTACCGGCAGTGCGTTACTACTGGAATGGGATATTTTTTCGAACTGTATCGAGCCCATCCACCTGCACCACCAGATACACCGTGGGAGCGCGCCTGAAACAGTGCTGATCGCTATGGCCAATTGCCTGGTAAAGGGCCTTTATTCCTTTCCGCACCGGCTCGATATACCCCAGGAATTACGGGATACTTTTCTCGGGCCCGTCGCGAATCCAGACCTACTCGATAATCCCCTGGCCGTTCTATTTGAAAATATCGTAGAATTGTTCGAACTAGAGCAAAACAGACTGCTGCTGACGGCACTGGAGGTAGAGAGCGGAAACTATCAACCGCAAAAGCTAGAAGAACTCTTCGGCCTGGCCAAAAGGTCTTTTGAAAATAGCCAATCTTACGGAAATGCCTTGAGTGGCCAGAACCCCGAATTCAGTCAGGTACTAGAGTATGCGAAGGTTTCGGCCGAGGAAGCCCTGGCTCTACCTTTGCTGCTCAAAGGGTCTCTCCAGGCCCTGGTGAAAGGCCTCTGCCAGAACATATCCCGGGATTAAACAGGGTCCTAAGCTACGATATGGAAATGCGCTTCTAGTCGCGGTAAGTCAATGCCGCTGAGGCTGAGGGACAGGGTGCTGTTCAGCGGTATATCGGTGGGCAGGTGGACCTGGGTTTCCAGACCGAGCCCGTCCACGAGCACAGTGCCGCGCCGCTGGCGTTTGTCGACTAGAAACCCCTTTCCTTGCCAGGTGGGATGTTCCAGGAGATAGACCAGGCTCCAATGCCTGTTGCTCAGGCGTTCGGTTTGGCGCACGCTGCCACTGATGGTTTCTGCCCTGCCGACGCGTTCCAGTACTTCTCGATCTCCCAGTAGCTCCCGGCCGCGAATGAAAGCTCTTATCTGCTGGTGTACAAGCAGGTCCATATAGCGCCGCAAGGGGCTGGTGGCCTGGCAGTAGGCCTCGAGCCCAAGGCCGGCATGAGCGCCTGGGGTGCTGCGCAGTTGGCTGCGTT
>CAXFTV010000590.1:0-8799 GCA_964005845.1 uncultured bacterium | reverse complement strand
GGCTTTGAATTGGGAGCCAGTGCTCGCTCGGCCGAGATCGAGAACGACAGGGTGCAGCTGAAGATTGCCGTCGGTGAAGATGAACGGGTCGAGGTTTGCGATTGCGTTCTGGTGGCGGTGGGGCGTCGCCCCTATGTAGAGGGACTGGGGGGCGAGGAACTGGGTTTGGAACTGGACGATCGTGGTCGCGTGCAGGTAGATGGGGATTTTCAAACCAGTGTAAAAGGTATCTACGCAATCGGCGATGTGATACCGGGTCCAATGCTGGCGCACAAGGCCGAGGAAGAAGGGGTGGCGGCGGTGGAGCGCATGGCCGGGGTGGCCGGCCATGTGAACTACGATGCGATTCCCAATGTCGTCTACACCCACCCGGAACTGGCCGCGGTGGGTCTGAGCGAAGAGGCGGCAGGGGAGCAGGGACGCGAAATCAAGGTCGGCAAATACCAGTTCAGAGCTAATGCGCGGGCCCACAGCATGGACGCCATTGACGGCCTGGTCAAGATCCTCAGCGACGCCCGCAGCGACCGCCTGCTGGGCGTTCACATTCTGGGTGCCCAGGCCTCTCACCTGATCGCCGAGGGCGCCGTGGCCATGGAGTTTGCCGCCAGTGCCGAAGATCTGGCGCGTTCCGTGCACGCACATCCCACCTTGTCGGAAATTATCAAGGAAGCGGCCTGGGCGGTTGAGCGGTAAAGAAAATAGCAGTTCATTGCTGCCGGTTTGATCCCGTTCCAGCTGGCCTGCCGCACCCTTTCCGGGGCGATGGCGAAGCTAGTTTTTTTATGGCTTTATAGTTACTGCATTCTGCGCAGTGCTGAGCTGACTCTCGACCAGTGGATCTATTATTATTTTATCGGGGGTGATGCCCTCTGTCGGCAAAGTGTTTCGCAGCTGCGCCTGCATGGTGGGCGACTTTTTCAATGGCTGTGGCGATATCGTCCATATCTTTTTTTGTTCCCAGGAGCAGGCTCTGGGTTAACCACACCCCCTCTTCTTCGCAGGCCCGTTCGGTGACCGGGCAGTCCGGCCGTTCATAGGGGAGTTTCCGCCCGCTGATAAATTTTTGCAGGCGTTCGACTTCGTCCGGGATGGCGTTGGTGCGGTAGAGGGGGACATAGCCTCTGGAGCAGGGGATGCCCTCGGCTTGCAGGGCGTGCAGGAAATGGTCGCGGGAAAGGCCCTCAAAGGCCTCTGGCTGGTAACGAAAGATAAAAAGGTGGTATGCGTGGCGGGTAATTCTGGCGTCCCGCTTCTGTGGTTCAATGCCTTTGATTCGAGTCAGTAGTTCTGCCAGGTAGAGGCCATTTTCCTCCCGGAGCGCGGCCAGTTCTTCCATGCGCTTCAACTGTGCGAGCAGAAGGGCTGCCTGCCATTCGGACATGCGGTTGTTGTCCCCCAGGACTTCGTGGTGGTAGCGGACACCGCTGCGGACGTGGCCATAGTGGCGCAGCGACCAGCAGCGCTCGGCCAATTCCTCGTCGCTGGTGAGAATAATACCTCCCTCGCCGGCGTTGATGTTTTTTGATGCCTGGAAACTGAAACACCCCAGATCGCCCATTGAGCCGACCTTGTGTCCCTTCCACGCTGCCGCATGGGCTTGGCAGGCATCCTCGATGACGTGCAAACCGCGCTGTTGGGCGATGCGTAAAATCGCGTCCATGTCGGCCGGACAGCCACCGATGTGGACCGGGATGATGGCTCTGGTCCTGGCCGTAATCTGTGCCTCGATGCGCGCCGGATCGAGGTTATAGGTCTCGGGGTGAATGTCGGCGAATACGGGTATGGCTCCGACCAGCAGGCACGCCGCGGCAGTTGCCACAAAGGTGTACGGGGGCACGATTACCTCGTCGCCGTAATTGATGCCAATAGCCCGCAGAGATATCTGCAGGGCGGCGCTGCCGCTGGTGGCGCAGCGTCCGTATTTCGCCTGGTGAGTGGGGGCAAAGGCCTGCTCAAATTGCTCTACTTTGCTGTCGGAGTGCATGGACCACCAATTGCCGGAACGCAGAACCTCGAGCAATTGCTCCTCCTCCGCTGTATCCCAGACAGGCCATTCGGGGAAGGGGTGCGAGCGCACGGGATTGCCATCCTGGAGTGCTAGCTTATCCATCTATATGCTCCTCAAGGGGGAATCGATTTTTAGCAATTTGCGAAATTGGCGCCGTTTCCAGCGGGACTTGCAGTGCTACGATTTATAATGCCGGTGGCTGTCTATGCCTCTCTCTAGCATTTTTTGCAGCTCATCCGGAGTGTCCTAGCGCAGTCATCCCAGCAGCGCAACACACCGCCGCTGCAATGTTCCTTGAGTCTTGCAGGTTATGGGAGCCGCACCAGAATGATTAAGCCAAGATAGAATGATTGAATTCAGCGAGCAAGGCTACAAACGCCAAAATCCGGTGTAAAAAAGCTTTTAAGAAGCTTATAGTTTTTTATTGGCCCGGATCGGGCAGAAAATTTTTCAGCGCGCTTGACACCCATATTTCAGTACTGTAAAATCTGTATATACTCAGGGGAAAATAATGACAAATTGTGCTGTGCAGATCGGCTTTACCCCTTCGGTGCATCATCATTACCACATGATGGCGACGGCCTGGTCTGTGCCTGGTGTGTGGGGTTAGCGGAATACCTGCAATCAGATAAAACATGGATCGGGCCCGGAAGCACAGCGCTTCCGGGTTTTTTTGTTCTCCCAGAGCATATTTAAAACAATCTGAAGGTTTTACTCAGGGGGGTGGCAAACTTTGAAATTGCAGCCTGCTTTCCACCCAGTAAGGGCATTGCTAGAAAGGATAGATAAATGGTAAAAAGATCGGCAAAGAGTACTCATGAGATTGAGGAGGGCAACGAGTTCCTGCTAGACTTTGAAAAGCTCGACAAAGTGGCCCGCTGTGGGCAACCACTGGTTCCAGTGGCGGTACAAGATGCCGGGACTAGAGAAATTCTGGTCCTCGCCTATGCCAACCAGGCAGCCCTGGATCATACCCTGGAGAAAAAGGTGGCGACGTTCTGGAGTACCTCGCGCAACGAACTATGGATCAAGGGAGCTACGTCTGGAGACTATCTGGACCTGGTCGAAGTGCGGGTAAACTGCGAGCAGAATTCCCTGCTCTACCTGGTAAAACCAAGAGGCGAGGGTGCCTGCCATACCAGAGGGAGCGCGGGCAGGGCGCGTTCGGGGTGTTTTTACCGCCGGCTTTCCGGAGAAGAACTGGAACTGGCAGAATCGTCCCTTGATGAAAAATAGCAAAGTATAAGAGGTGTCTTTCCGGCCCTATGATGTACCGTTTTTTCCTGGTGTCGTCACTGGCAAAGCCGCTTTGGAGTGAGTACATTTAAGCAGCACTATTGACCGGCGTTTCAAAACCAGGGGTGCATCAATTTCGCGCTAGGGTCCGGGGATGCAAAAAAAACTGCGACAGAGACCAGCCAGCATGCGTTCTGCTGAATTGCCGCTTCCTCCACATTTCAATCCCGATAGGGTTGAAACCATATGGAAAGTTCCCTATCAGGAGCGCCTCGGCGGGGCGCGGGAATGGGCCGTGCAACATCGCATTTCCAGTGCCGCAGGTGATGCGAAGCGCATCTGCCTGTTGCTGGTGGATGTGCAGAACACCTTTTGCATTCCCGATTTTGAACTGTACGTTGGAGGGCGCTCGGGAAGGGGAGCGGTCGACGACAATCGCCGGTTGTGCGAATTTATCTATCGCAATCTGGGTTTTATTACGCAGATCTGTGCGACGATGGACACCCATCGGATGATGCAAATTTTTCACAATATCTTTCTGCTCGATGGCAAGGGAAATCACCCCGAGCCTTTCAGTCTGGTCAGCGTAGAAGATATCGAAGCCGGGAAGTGGAAGTTCAATTCGGGGATTGCAGCAGTGCTGGGCATTGAACCCGGGCAGGGGCAGAAGCACTTGTTGCACTACGTGGAAAAATTGCGCGAGGGCGGCAAATACGAGTTGACCGTCTGGCCCTATCACGCCATGCTGGGGGGGATTGGACACGCGCTGGTGGCGGCGGTGGAAGAGGCGATTTTTTTTCACGCTGGTGCGCGTTCCAGCCAACCATTTTTCCAGCTTAAGGGCGACAATTCATTGACCGAGCATTATTCAGTACTGCGTCCGGAAGTCACGGAAGGAGTAGGGGGGGAACAGGTGGGCACAACCAATACAATGCTGATCGATCAGCTTTTGTCTTTTGACGCCGTGCTCATAGCCGGGCAGGCCAAGAGCCATTGCATAGCGTGGACCGTGGAAGATGTATTGGCGGAAATTGTGGCGCGCGACGCCGGACTGGCACAGAAGTTTTATTTGCTCGAAGACTGTACCTCGCCGGTTGTGGTTCCAGATCTAATTGATTACACTGATAAGGCAGACGAAAGCTTTCAACGCTTTGCCGCAGCCGGAATGCACCGGGTGTGCTCGACGGAGCCACTTACTTCCTGGCTTGATATTTGATTGGTACGCATCACAACTATCAGAGACATCTATCAGTGAATAGGGCGAGTGAGAAAGTGGTTGGCGCTAGGGCAGAAGAACTTTTCGCTCCGGACGAGGCCACCCTGGCTGGTTGCAACGCCGATATATACTTCGAGCGCAGTCGGCAGATTCTTGCGGCCGAGGATCTCGATCCAGTGGTGGTGGTGGAATTCTTCGCCCGCCAGCGAGCGCTGCTCTGCGGCATGCGGGAAGTCCAGGCTTTGCTACGGCGGGTGTTGCCAGCTACAGCCCAGGTCTGGTGTCTGGATGAGGGAACCTGGATCGAACCGCTGGAGGTGGTCTTGCGGATTCGCGGACCCTATCGACATTTCGGACTCTACGAAACCGCTTTACTGGGGATGCTGAGCAGCGAAACCGGCTGGGCAACGGCCGCGGCCGCCTGTGTGGCGTCAGCCGGGAAGGTGCCGGTGATATGTTTTGGCGCTCGTCATATGCATCCGCAGGTGAGCGCGCGCATGGAATACGCCGCCGTCGTCGGTGGTTGCAGCGGGTGTGCTACCCCGGCCGGAGCCGAGCTGGCTGGAAAGACGGCCAGTGGCACCTTGCCCCACGCTCTGATCCTGGCCATGGGGGACACGCTCGCGGCAGCGCAGGCCTTTGATCGCCATATCGACCCCGCAGTCAGGCGCATCGTCCTCGTAGATACTTTTACGCACGAGGCCGAGGAAAGCGTGCGGGTGGCCAATGCCTTGAAAGAGGGGCTCTGGGGTGTTCGTCTGGATACGCCCAGCGAGCTCGGCGGAGTGACGGTCGAGCTGGTTCGGGAAGTGCGTCAGCGACTCGATCAGAGCGGGCATGAGCACGTCAAGATATTTGTCTCGGGCGGATTGGATCTGCAGCGGCTGCAATCTTTTGGCGCCGTCGCCGGGCTCGTGGACGGCTTTGGCGTTGGCAGTGCCATCAGCGGGGCAGGGCCCATAGATTTTACTGCGGATATCAAGGAAGTGGATAATTGCCCTGTGGCCAAGCGCGGTCGCATGCCAGGTATAGTTGAGAATCCGCGCTTGCAGCAACTGTTGTTGAACCCTTAACTACAGGAATTTATTATGCGGACATTTGATTTTGGTGGTGGCCGGACCGATCCTGGCTCTTTTCCCACGGCCGAACTGGTCGAAGCAGCCCGCCAGGGAATTCCCGAAGTAGGAGCGAATTTCGTCAACTATCCCGGAGACATGGGACACCAGGGGTTGCGGGAGATCATGGCGGCGCGCGAGTCTCAACGCGAGGGTATAGAAGTTTCGCCCGATCATCTCAGCCTGACCAACGGTTCCATGCAGGCAGTCACTTTGATGGCTGAAGCCCTGCTGGAAAAACCAGGTGATATCGTCGTTACCGAGGAACTGTGTTATTCCGGTACCATCGGAGCTTATAAGCGTCTGGGCGCCGAGCTTGTAGGAGTGCCTCTAGACGAGCAGGGCATGCAGGTCGATGCACTCGATCGGACTCTGGCAAACTTGCACCAGTGCGGTACTCCGCCGCGCTTCATCTACACCCTGCCGACCTACCAGAATCCGACGGGGTCGATGATGCCGCGTGCTCGCCGTCTCGAACTCATCGAGGTAGCTCGCAAGTACGATGCCATCGTCGTAGAGGACAACTGCTACGGCGATGTCCATTTTGAAGGCGCTAAGGAGCCCTCCCTCTATGCCCTGGACGACAGTCCCAACATGATCTATATCTGTTCGCTGTCAAAGATTCTCGGTCCCGGTGTGCGGGTGGGATATTTTATCGCCCGTCCGCCCATGCTGGATCGCATTCTCGACCGGCGCTTCGACGGCGGCAACAGCCTACTGGCGGCATCCATTTTAGCCGCTTATTTCAAAGACACCTTGTGGGAACACGTAGAGGCGAGGAATGCCATCCTCAAGGAAAAGCGCGATGCAGTATTTGCCGCCCTGGAAGAAAGCGGCAGTGATATTTGCACCTGGTCGCATCCGCTAGGCGGCTTGTTTATCTGGGTGGGATTCCCGCCGGATGTTGAGCGGGTCAAACTGGCTGAACTGATGGCCGAGAAGAATATTTTATACGCCCCGGGTTCGGCTTTCCACATCCGCGGTGAGGATGTGCCTTTTCTGCGTCTGGCGTTTGGCTTTATCGAGCTGGAAGATATTCGCGATGGTATTCTCGCAATGGTTGAATGCATCCGCTCAGCGCGCCAGGAAGTCGCCGAGGAGGAATCGGTCCTGGCTTCCGTCGCTTGATTTATGGCTCCTGGTGATCTGCCTGCTATCGCTCTGGTGCAGATGGAAGTACGGCCCGGACGACCGGACCTGAATGTGGAGCGCATGCACGAGTTTATTGAAGAAGCGCGGCAGGCGGATGCCGAACTGGTGGTCTTTCCCGAACTGTGTGTGTCTGGTTATATTCTCGGCGACCTGTGGGAGATGGATACTCTGGTCGAGGATTTTGCTGCTTACAGCGATAGCATCTGTGCGGCCAGCCGCGATTTAACTATCATCTTCGGCAATGTTGCAGTGGCTGGAAATCAGATTGGCGAAGATGGCCGGATTCGCAAGTATAACGCGGTGTACGTGTGCTCGGACGGACGCTATTTAGAACGGCCAGGTCTCCCGGAGGGTTTGCAAACCGGCATACAACCCAAGACCCTGCATCCCAATTATCGCTTTTTTGACGACGATCGCCACTTCTACTCCCTATGTAAAATGGCCCGTTCTCTCGGTTGTTCGGTCTATGATTGGATCGTGCCTTTTGAAATTGAGCGGCGGGATGGTGGTTCCTTCAGATTCGGGGTCCAGCTATGCGAGGATATCTGGTGTCAGGATTATTGCTTGGAAGGAGATACCCTCAATACCCTGCAAGTATATCATCAGCGCGGTGCCGAGGCAATTTTTAACCTCTCCTCATCGCCGTGGACCTGGCAGAAGAACGACAAGCGCAACAGAGTTGTGCGTGAGATTCTGGCGCAGTCCCCGGTCGCCTTTTTTTATGTCAATCAGGTGGGGGCGCAAAACAACGGCAAAAACATCATCGTTTTTGATGGGGATACCACGGTTTATACAAGGGAGGGGAAAATCGAACAGCGAGCCCAGCCCTGGCGAGAACAGCTGGTTCTGACCTCCGGGAAAAAAAAGGTCGCTGCGATTCAGGACGAAATTGCCGCGGTGCACGATGCCATCTGCACCGGTATTCGCCACATTGATTTTCTCCTTGGGGGCGAGTCCCGCTTTCTAATCGGTGTCAGTGGAGGCATTGATTCGAGTGTGGTCGTTTGTTTGCTGGCCCAGGCCCTGGGACCCCAGCGGGTTTTTGCCGTCAATATGCCCACCCACTTTAATTCGTCCATTACCCAGGAAAACGCGCGGCGTATTTGTCAGTCCCTGGGAGTGGATTTTATCAACTGTCCCATACAGGATCTGTACGAACAAATATCCACTCGAATTAAAGGACTGGAATTCTCCCGGGAGAGAGGCGAGTACACTCGTCTGGTAGACGAGAATATCCAGGCGCGCATCCGCGGAGCGGATATTTTATCTGGTCTGGCTGCAAAATGCGGTTTGATCTTTACCAACAATGGCAACAAGACCGAGGTCGCTTTAGGGTATGCCACTCTTTACGGCGATGTCAATGGCGCTATTGCACCCATTGCCGATCTTTACAAAGTGCAGGTTACTGAACTGGCGAGTTATCTCAATGAGAAAATTTTCGCACGCGAAGTAATACCGCATAATTTGGTCAGGGGAACGACCGTGCCCAGTGCCGAACTATCCGCAGAGCAGGATATCACTAAAGGACTGGGTGATCCGATCAAATATGGCTATCACGATGCACTGCTGCGTCAGATGATCGAGTACCGACGGCATCCAGTCGACATACTGCAATGGTTTATAGACGGAGTGCTATTTGAGCGTTTGGGATGGTGCGATAGAAAGAAATTCGCCGCTTACTTTCCCAGTATTGAAGTTTGGATCGATGATCTGGAGTGGGTGGAGCGGCAGTTGCGCATTAATTATTTTAAACGGATCCAGGCGCCACCTGTAGTCGTATTGAGTAAGCGCGCTTTTGGCTTTGATCTGCGGGAGAGTCAACTGCCCGCGTATGCACCGCGCTCCTATGAAGTTTTGAAAGAAAAAGCTCTGGGGATTTGAGGTCGTCCCCAACTAACACTGCTGCTGCTTGGCAAAGAAAAGTGCCGATTCCATACGGGAACCGGCACTTTTCTCTTTTGCAGAGGCGGTAAGACAAATAGGCTAAATTGAGTTGTTTATTTTTTCTTAGGAGCGGCCTTTTTCTTAGGAGCGGCCTTTTTCTTAGGAGCGGCCTTTTTCTTAGGAGCGGC
>CAXFTV010000589.1:0-2355 GCA_964005845.1 uncultured bacterium | reverse complement strand
CGCTACTTCGACGCCGAGCGCCGGCGCCCTGGCCTTCCCGAAGATGTTGGCGTCCTGGTAGATGAGATCCGCGCCGATGGCGCCGGCGTTCAGTTCGCCAACACCAGCCGCAGCCAGACAAGGCGCCTGATCGTACAGGCCGGCGCTTTTGGCGAGCACGACTTCGACCAGATACGCAGCGACGGCGACCCAGCGCAGGCACCGGTGAGCGTCGACGGCAAATACTTCGCCCTCGAACTGCCCCCTGCTTCGACGATTCGCATCGACGCCGGTATGCGGCGTTTCGCCAACAAACCGAGCTACGCCTTCCCCTGGCACGAAAAGGGCATCCCGGTGCCCTTTCCCTAGTAGGCGGCAGCACTTTTTGCTCTACCGGCGCTTAGCCCCGGGGGGTTGCGAACAAGGGGCTTTGCGATATCGGAGTACAGCTTTCCAAAAGGGATGAAACCGAGGTCCTTGGCAGGATGCTCCTAAAGGCCATTTATAGATGCGATCGGGCCCCGGCAATGCATTGCAGAAATCAACGTACGAGCACCAGCTTGCGGGTTTCCACCTCCCCATTGCCGTGTCGCAGGCGATAAAAATAGATGCCGCTGGCCATCTCTTTTTGGCGCCCATCCCGTCCATCCCAGCGCACCTGATGGGTTTCAGCTCGATGCTCTCCCACCGCCAGCGTCGCCACCCGCTGTCCGGCCAGGTCGAAAACCGCCAGTTCGACCGGCCCCGGCTGGCGCAATTCGAAGCTGATCGAGGTGCGACTATTGAATGGATTGGGAAAATTCTGGCCCAGTGCGAATGCGGCCGGGCGTTTCGTCCCGGCGCGGGCGATCTGCGTGGGCGACGAAGGCGCCATTGCCCTGATTAGCTCGACATCGTCCAGATAGAACATCCCCTGCGTCCAACCCCAGAAGCGCAACTTTTCTATATTGCCCTCGAGCCCCAGATTCGCCAGGGAAATTTCCACCTCCTGCCACCTGGCCAGTCCGAAGTCAATCCGATATTTGAGGTCTATAGGTTTGTTGTTGATGTAGAGCGAAAAACCGCGCGGCTCGGCATCGACGGTCGTTCCCGGATGCAGGCGCAAGCGCATGTATTCGTACCCCAGTGCTGGCACCGAGGCTGCCGGGAGGAAATCCAGGGTCCAGAAATCGAGTACCGAAGCCTCCTGTTCCGGCTCCAGACGGCAGGCTGCGGCACTCGTACCGCCGAAGGCCCGCGCTCCGATAAAGGCCGCACCGCCGCCGCTCTCCACCCGCCAACCCGGCGCCAATCCCCCATCCCAGATCGGTTCATTTTCCTCCGGCAACACGATCACCCCGCTCCCTATCGCCATCTCGCGCACCGTCGAGACGATCTTTGTTTCCAGTCCCGGGGCAAAGGGCGCGGGCCAACCGTAGTAGGACATCGAAGGGGCGGCCAGAGCACGGCCAGAGCTTCCGTCCCAGCCCGCTTCGTAACCCCCTTCCAACAATACGCGCTCCGAGGGGATGTAGGCGGGCACCTCCGTGGCGTAGGCGGCCACCCAGGTCCGCTCCCCGCCCAGTTCGCGTTTGAGCCGCAGGGCATAGTCGACACAGACCTCGCCAGCGAGGGCCACCAGGGCAAGTTCGCGGCCGAAACCCCAGACCAGAATCGGATAGGGTACCACCCCGGGCAATTCGCCGGCATCCAGCTGCCGCAGCATCTCGCGGGCGTAGCGCTGCCGCTCCCCCCACGAGTTCTGCTCGAGGCTTGTCAGTTGGGCGCGCGAGGGCAGCTTATCCAGTGGCAATTCGATTTCTCTGGCCAGACAGGCAATGGGGCCGGACAGTGGCCGGAGTTGTTCATGCCGAGTCGCCACCCCCTGCACCACCTGGGCCAGGGCGCGGCCGTGCTGCCTGGTTATCTCGACTGTGCCGCGGGGGTCGGGGGTGATATCGCCGCCACAACCGGCAATAAACAGAGCAGTGGCTCCGGGCAGCAGCTCTTCCAACTCGTCGGCGGCGACACCCGGATAGTCGCCGAAATACCTGAACATCGTATCGGCCATGACGGTAGTACCATGGCAGGCGTAGGTGAAAACCACCGCCTGGACCCCCCCCTCGGAGGTCTCGGCCACCAGCACCGGAACGTCCTGATCAGAAGGCCCTTTTGGATTGGGCCTGAAGCCGGGCCGCCGGTTGACCGCGAAGGTGCCGGTCCCCCGGCCGAAGTACAGACGTACCGGCACCACCGCGCCCAGAGCTCGGCCGATGACCTCGTCCACTTTCTCCCGCAGCCACCTGGTATAGGCATGGACCGGCTGCGCCTGCGCGGGGCTGAGTCCATAGTAAATCGGCAGTGAAATCGGACCGCTGAGCGTCGGTCCCTTGTGGG
>CAXFTV010000588.1:0-2491 GCA_964005845.1 uncultured bacterium | reverse complement strand
CAGGGGTAGGGAAGATATCCAGACTCGCGACCTACCAGGGGCTGCCCGGACGTACTCCGTGCGGCATCCATGGCGCCCCGATTGTTTGGTGCGTGGTCAGCATGGAAGCGAAAACAAGGGGCAGGCGTGTCGAATAATCTTGGCGCTTCCCCCACGAAAACCCTCTTCACCTGGAAAGGGCTAGTGGTCGGGGCAGATCTGGTTTTCCGCCCGGGTGGCCTGGCTGGTCAAGTTGCTGATTCTCAAGTACGGGGGCGCCCCGTACTTTCTGGGTCTGATCCTCGGCGAGACGATGGTGATAGGTACCTGGCTGGGCATCGATTTTTTGATGGGCGAGAGCGGCAATCGCCTGTCGGCTATGTAGTAAGTCCATGGGCAGTACGGTTCATGCTTCTATCTTATCCAGCGCAACCGTGGCATTGCTGCGCACATATCCGGCCGCATCGTTTTTTAGTGCCCGGCGCAGGGTCGGCACCGCCTCCCGGGCCGCGGGTCCGATGCGCGCCAGCGTCGAAACCACATTGTGGCGCACCCACGAGTGCTCATCCGCCAGCAGCGCCAGCAGTTCGGGTACCGCCTGCTGTGCGGCCGGACCGATAATTCCCAGAGCCTCGGCGGCGTTGCGCCGCACCCAGGCGGATTCATCGCGCAGAGCGGCTGTCAGCGCCGCTACTGCTTGCGGGGCCGGCAGACCGATATCGCCCAGGATATCGGCCGCGGCGGCGCGCATCCACCAGTTTTCATCCTGCAGCAATTCTAGCAACGCCGGCACCGCGGGGGCACCGACTGCACCCAAGGCGTAGGCGGAATAGAGCTGGCTTGGATTGGTGTGGCTTTTATCCAGATTGCTTTGCAGCGAGGATTGTGCCTCCCGGCGCAAAATTTCGACCAGATGCGGCACCGCGGCAGCGCCAATTTCCCCCAGCGCATAAGCAGCATCGAGCCGGGCCGTCTCCGTTGCGTTCTGCAAGGCGGCCAGCCATCGGCAGAGCTCGTCGGCGTCGAAAAGGCTGTCGCCTGTCGCGGCCGGATCTCCGGCCAGCCAGTTTTTGACATGCTTCCACATCCCCGGATGCCTGTCTGCCTTCCAGGTCGCCGTTGCCTGCTGTCCCTTGTTCCAGGACGGAGATTGCGGCTCCCGCATGCGGCAAAAGAGGAATTTTCCCATGTAGCGTTTCCTGGTGCTGAGGTTGGGCATGGCCCGGTGCCAGAGGTCGTAGTGCACGATGGTCAGGGTGCCGGCCTTGCCGCACAAGGGCAACTCGGGTTGGGTGTGCGCCTGCTCCGGGGTGTAGTAGTACTGCGAGCCGGGCAGGACTGCGGTTGGCCCCATCTCGGCACTGACATCCTGCGGATAATAAAACGCCATGACCCACCGCGTCCGGTGATGGCGGACGTTCTGATCGTCTTCGTAGCTGTCCTGATGGAAGTTTTGACCGGAGCTCCCCGGTTCGTTGGCATGGCAATGGCGATGGGGGTGCATGATGTAATCCGGACCGAGGATACTGGTCAGAGCTCCGCGCACCACGGGCTGGTCGAAGACTTCCTGGAGAGCGGCGACTTTCGGCAGAATATCGTTCCCCGGATTGCCCTCCGCGGCGAATATTTCGTCGGTCTGCCGATAGACTTGCCGATGGAATGCGGCCGGCAGTTCGGTTTGCAGGGTAATATATCCGTCGATGATGAAGTCCATCATCGCCCTATCATCGAGGAGGTATTTCTCGTCCATCACGTTGCGATCTTTCCTATAGTTCTAGAAATTCGGGCAGGTTCGCCGCCAGCCAGGTGCGCAGTTGCTGCACATCTTCCTGGGTGGCGCTCAGGTAGGTGCCGCGGGATCGCGGATTCATTTTCAGAAAACCGGTCGCCAGGCCTTGCAGGTGATCGTAGGCCGAGTCGGTGTAGCCCTTTTCCGCAAAGGGCTGCAGGCCCGCGGCGCCGAGGTGCTCGATTTTATCGGTCCACGGCTTTAACTCGTCCCAGTTTTTCTGCTTCAGCAAGTCGAACATGTGGAGGATGAGGCGCGGGTTGGCGTAGACCAGGGCACTGGCGCAGCCGATGGCGCCGCAGGGCCCCAGGCTGGACCACAAGTCCTCGCCCACCCAGACGTTGACGAAGTCGCTCAGTTGCCGGCAGCCCTCCGGGGTGCAGCCCACGGTGCCGTCATTGGCTTTTACCGCGTAATAACAGCCGGTGGCTTCGAAGATGCTCCGGTGCTGTGCGATGCTCAGGGCCTTTTTGGTCCGCAAGGTTTCGTAGATGGTCAGCACCAGTCCGGCACAGGGCGCGACGATGGCGGCGAAAAATTCGTCCACCTGACGGTCGTCCAGTTCCATCCAGTAGGGCAGGGCGGTCTGCACCGCATCGGCGCCCACTTCGGCGGCGTAGGCGGCGCGGCGCTGGGCCCCCAGAGTATAGGTGGAGGTGATGCCGATCATAACGGGGGTGCCGTATTTCTTGCATTCCTCAACCGTGACCCGGGTTATCTGTT
>CAXFTV010000587.1:0-3511 GCA_964005845.1 uncultured bacterium | reverse complement strand
TCCTCTTCCTCTACTACTGATCCGACCAGATCCTCCAGTTCTTCATCTACCTGGGCAAGGACTCCGGAGGGGAAACCCGGTAGCCCAAGCAACAGGGCCGACAGGATGTAGAATTTCCAGTGCCTCATTATTTTCCTCCTGTGGTTCGCGGTTGTTGATTTTGCACGTTTATGCTCGTCCATACTGGCGCTGGTAATAGGTCTGGTAGTCCTCGCTGGCCTTGATCTTGCGCCACCAGGACTGGTTTTCCACGTACCAGTCAACGGTCAGATTCATGGCGGTGTGGAAGTCGTATTGCGGCACCCAGCCCAGCAGCCGGATTTTGTCGTCGTTCAGGGCGTAGCGCTGGTCGTGCCCGGGGCGGTCTGCAATAAATTTGATCAGGCTTTCTGGTTTGTTGAGACGTGCGAGAATGGTGCGGGCTACCTCGAGGCCGTTGGCTTCGTTGGCGCCCCCGACGTTATAGGCCTCGCCGATTTTTCCCTGCTGCAGGACCAGGGCGATGGCCGCGCAGTGATCTTCCACGTGCAGGTGGTCGCGCACTTGCAGGCCGTTGCCGTAAATGGGTAGAGAGCCATCGTCAATGGCATTGGTAATGTAGAGGGGGACGCGTTTTTCGGGGTACTGGTAGGGGCCGATATTATTAGACGCACGGGTGACCAGAGTCGGCAGATCGTGGGTGATGCTATAGGCGCGGATGAGCAATTCGGCACTGGCTTTGCTGGCCGAGTAGGGATTGCGCGGCAGGAGCGGGCAGTCTTCGGTCCAGGCGCCGCTTTCCAGGCTGCCGTAGATTTCGTCGGTGCTGATCTGGTGAAATTTTTCGACCCCGTGCTTTGTCGCACTTTCGAGCAGCACATAGGTGCCGTAGACATCGGTCTGGACAAATTCGGCCCCGCCCATAATGCTGCGATCCACGTGACTCTCAGCAGCAAAATTGACGATTATATCTGCTTCTTGCACCAGGGGGTCGACCACATCGTGCGAGCAGATATCGCCCTGGACGAAGCGATAGCGCGAATCGTCGGCCACGTCGGCGAGGTTGGCGGGATTGCCGGCATAGGTCAGCTTGTCCAGGTCGATGATGAAATAGTCGGGATAGTTGCGTAGCATGTAGCGGATGAAGTTGCTGCCGATGAAACCGCACCCTCCAGTTACCAGTATGGTTTTCATCTTGGTTCCACTCCTACTGGAAAGATGGGTAGGGGGTTGCCGCAGGGGTGATGGAAATCTCTTCGCCCGGGGTATCTCCGGGGCGGCGTGGTGGACGCCCTACGCTGATATATTCGAATCCCAATTCCTGCATTTCCCGCGGTTCATAGAGGTTGCGGCAATCCAGTATTTTGGCTTCTAAAAGGCAAGAGCGAATCCGCGGCAGGTCGATGTTGCGGAATTCGTTCCACTCGGTCATCAGCACCAGGGCGTTTGCCCCCTGGGCCGCCTGGTAGGGATCTGCAGCGTAGATCAGATCGGGGTAGAGGGCACGGGTATTGTCCATGGCGACCGGGTCGTAGGTCTGCACGCGGGCGCCCGCCACCAGCAGGGCGTCGATCATGCGCAGGGCGGGTGCTTCGCGGATATCGTCGGTATCCGGTTTGAAGGCGAGGCCCAGCAGGCAAACGGTTTGATCGGACAAAGAACCGAGTAGATCCTTCAGCTTGTCGATCATGAGCTGTTGCTGGCATATGTTGGTCTGATTGATGGCGTCAATAACCGGGACCTCCACATGCGCCTTGCGGGCGATACTGCCCAGGCCGCTGACATCTTTGGGGAAACAGCTGCCGCCGAACCCGGCGCCCGGATAGAGGTTGCGGGGGCCGATGCGCTCGTCGAGTCCCATGCCTCTGGCTACGGCGGTGACATCGGCGCTGTAGGCCTCGCAGATATTGGCAATCTCGTTGATGAAGGAGATCTTGGCGGCCAGCATGGTATTGGAGGCGTATTTAATCATTTCGGCACTTGCCACATTGGTCAGCACCATCGGCGTTTCGCGCAGATAGAGCGGGCGGTATACATCTACTATGGCATCCAGGGCACGCTGGCTATTGGCGCCGATGACCACCCGGTCGGGGCGCATGAAATCGTCGATGGCGGCACCTTCGCGCAGGAATTCAGGATTGGATACAATATCGAAATCTTCGTCCGCATGGGACTTGCCAATCAGGGCCCCGACTTCTACTCCTGTACCCACCGGCACTGTACTCTTGTTGACGATGATCTTGTAGTCCTCCATGAACGTGGAAATCATCTCCGCGGCTTTGAACACGTAGGACATGTCGACATCTCCATCGGGCAGGGCAGGGGTGCCAACGGTGATGAAGATGATTTCCGAAGACTTGATAGCAAAGGGTATTTCGGTGGAAAAGGAAAGGCGGCCTCGCTCGGTGTTGCGCGTGACCAGTTCCTCCAGACCGGGTTCGTATATGGGCAACTCGCCATTTTTTAGACGGTCGATACGCTCCTCATCGATGTCCAGGCAAACTATGGCATTGCCAAAATCGGACAGGCATGCACCCGTTACCAGGCCGACATAACCGGTCCCCATTACGCAGATGCGCCTCATTATATATGATCTCCGTACTCTATTTTGCGCGCCGTTGGTTGGGGAAGATGCGGGGTGGAGATTCGTAGCTCTGGGCGATAAGCGCAGTACCGGGGAAGGGAAGAAATTTTCATGCCTTAATATTTAATATAGTATAATGCACAAGGATAAAATATCCTCTCCGAAATGTCAAGAGAGCGGGTGAAACAGCGAGTCTCAAAAAGTGATTTTTCGAGAGGATTTTTTGCCATTTAAAATTTAAAACGCAGCGGTATTTTGGGGGCGGCGCGCAGGTGTTTTTAGACAGGGCTGAGGAAGCGGCTGAAGTTGGCACTGGTCAGTGCCGCGATCTCCTGCCAGGAGCAGGCCTTTAGCTCTGCCAGTTTGTGGGCAACTTCCAGCACCCGGCCGGGGTGTCCTGGGCGCCCGTCCAGCGGCACCGGGGCGTCGCTTTCGAGGAGCAGCAGTTCATCGGCGATTTCGCGCGCCACATTCTGGGTCTGCAGATCGTTGACAATCATGGGGCCAACCGAAATATAGATGCCTTCCCGGTTGCAGATGCGCACCAGTTTTCTGGACTGGGTGAACCAGTGCAACTGGGCATTGAGTCCGGTTTGCCGGTGAAATTGAATGGCTTTTTCCATGATCTGGCGCTGACAGCGACGCGAGTGCAGGTTGACGGGTTTGCCATTTGCCGCAGCCAGGGCGAACTGGCGCTCCAGAATTTCTTCCTGCAGTGCTTGCTGTGCGGGAGTCTGAGCCCACTTGTGGTCCAGGCCCACTTCGCCCAACTCGTCGGCCAGGGCTAGGTGGGCGCAGAGGAATTCCAGCGCTTCGAGCACGTGGGCACGGGTTTGCTGGACGAGCCAGGCCGGATGCAGGCCGAGTCCGGCCAATACCTGGTCGCCACAGTTTTTCTTCAAGTCCAGAACGGCCCCCATAGATGCGGCATTTTCACTTACGGCGACG
>CAXFTV010000586.1:0-6487 GCA_964005845.1 uncultured bacterium | reverse complement strand
TGGGCCTCTTCCAGATTCATATAACCCGCGATCGGGTTAAAATAACCCGAGGCGAGCATGACCGCCGCCGCCGCCGCGCCCGAAGATAGCAGCAGGGCGGGCAGACTCTCGGCTTCTCGGAGCAGAGCGGTGCGGTCGGCTTCGTTTTCCAGGTAGAGGGGATTCAGCGTTGCGGAACCATAGGGCTTGATCATGGGTTTCTCCTCAAAATGGGATCAGTGGATCTCGATGCCTGCCGCGGCGGCGATGCGGTGCACGTTTTGGCTGGCCAGAGTATACTTTTCATTAGGTAAATGTTCGAGCAGCATATAGCCGTCCGGATAGAACTGATGCCAGCGGCGCAGGGCCGTTTCCATGTCCAGTTCACCGACGCCCGGGACTTCTTCGTCGATGTGGAGGACCAGACCATCGCGCATCTGGATATCCTTGAAATGGCCCAGTGGGCAGATCGGTCCCATCACGTCGAAGATGTGGTTGAGCCGTTCGGTGCTGTGGTACACCTGGTGCAGAGATTGGAAGTGGTTGACAAAATCCATGACGATGCGGATTCGTTCCGAGCCCACGTCTTCGACCACCTGGCGGTTGATTTCCGGCGATCCCATGATAGTGAGGGCATGGGTCTCGATCACTATGGTGACGCCTTCGGCCTCGGCCTTGGCGGCGATTTGGCCCAGGGTCTCGATCAGGCGCTGGTAGCTTTCCGGCTCCGAGTTTTTGCGGCACGGGCTGTAGGAGCCGGTCGGACTGAGACTGCCGGTGCGGATCAGGCAATTCCAGGCCTCCATTTCGCGCACTACTTCGATGCCCCGATTGATTTTGCCGATCACCTGCTGGCGCAGGGCCGCATCCGGATCGAAGAGGCACTCGCCGAAGCCGAGGCCGACCTGGATCAGGTCCATTGCAGCGGTGGCGAAAGTATCCCTGACTTTCCGGCATTCGGAGGTCTGGATATCGAAAACTTCATCGCCGGGAACGTGGAAATTGGCGCTGGTGAGTTCGATGGCGCGGACGGGTTCGAAATCCCGGGGGGTAATGGTGCGAAAGTCGCCGGGCAGCATGCCGCAGACTCCGAGGCGCATATGGTCTCCTTCCTTTCGAGAGTTTAGAAGATGTTGAAGATAAAGCAATATTCGGCGAGGGCAATACTGATGAGTGCCTCCTGCTGATAGGCCGCGTTTTTCAGCCTGGTCCCAGGCCTAGCGGGAATTGTGATTCTGGCCTTTTGTGAGGCCCGCAGCGCAGGTGCGCGCGCCGGGTCCAGGCAAGAGAACGCGGTCGGGTCTAAAAGCCGGGAGAGCACTGCGCAATCTCCGCCCGGTTGCTGGAAAAATGCTCAGGAGCAATTGCCAGACGGATTCCCCTCAGCTTGCCTGTAGCCGGTTCTTGTGCTAATATACTGACCAGCATTTCAAAAAGGTCAATCAACCCATGCACTTTATCGTCACTTTTGCTGTTGCCATCGTCTCGGGGCTTTATACCTCCCTGTGGGGCGCCTTCAAGGATTCTCCCTACGAAAACTTCAAACCCGGCACTTTTCCCCGCAGTGTTTATTTCAACATCGCCATTTTGCTGCCGCTTTATTTCGTCCCCTATTTCCGCGACAATTTTCAGCATCTGGGGCTGGTGCAGATATTTTTCCTGATTATGGGAATCGAGCGCTTTCTGGCCGAACTCTACAAGGGATTTTTCAGGACCGAGGATCAGGATAAATATTTCGTCCCCTCCAGAATTACTTTTTTCGGCCGCTACGTCGACAGCAATTTGTTGCGCTACGCCGTCGGGACTCTGATCGTCGCGCTGGTTTTCGGGATGTTGTTGATCGAGGTGAAAATCGAAAGTTTTGTCGCCTACCTGCTCGTGGCCTATGGCACGGGTCTGCTGGTGGCGCTGGGCGGGGCCTACAAAGACGCGCCCTTTGAAGGCTTCAAGTGGTTGAAGTTTCAACGCTCGGGCATGGTGCTAGCTCTACTCACGCCGCTTTTTTACTACCTCGATAAGCCGCAGTTTTCCCTGCCGCTGGGCTTCTTGCTCTACATGAACGGGGGGCTGGAACGCTTTGCGGTGGAATATTACAAAACCTATATCCAGCGCAATATGTCGGGAAAGTTCAGGCCCGACCTGGCCAGGAATCAGCACTGCGTCGACAGGCGCGAAAAATTTCACTATATGGCCCTGGTCATTATAGCTGCCCTGGCCGTCCTCTACATCTATGAATATAGAGCATTGTGAGGCCCTCGTAGTTGGGTCGGGTTTTGGCGGCGCTGCTGCGGCCCATGCGCTGGCGCAAGCGGGTATGGATACGGTGCTGCTGGAGCGCGGCAACTGGGCAAAAAGGGACGAACTGGACTGGGACCAGCGCGAGATCCTAATTCAGCAGCGCTACCGCAGCGCCGCGCCCATGCTGGTCAGGCAGTACGAAGAGCGGATAGCCAAAAAAATGTACGCCAACGAGGTCGTGGGCGGCATGTCGGTTTTTTACGGCGGCGCCTCCTTGCGGCTGCGCGAACGGGATTTTGGCGCCTGGCCGCTAGATTACGCCGACCTGGAAGAATATTATAGCCGGGCCGAGCAATTGCTCGGGGTCCACGGAGAGGTTGGACGGGATCCGCACGAGCCCACGCGCTCGGCCGCCTATCCCTTTTCCAGCGCCGCGCTCACCCGGCCCGCCCAGCGGCTCTACGAAGCCGCTCGCAAAATCGGTTATAAACCTTTTAAAATTCCGCTGGCTATCAACTTTAGCGATCGGGCGCGGTCCCTCTGCATCCAGTGTACTACCTGCGATGGATTCCCCTGCAAAATCGAGGCGAAGAACGATGTCGCCGCCACCTTGTTGCGGCAGGCGCAGGCGTGCGGTCTGCGGATAGTCACAGGGGTCGTCGTCGCCCGCCTGACCGAGGAAAAGGGCCGTATAAAATCGGTGGAGTGCATCGACAAAGAAACGGGCAAGAAATTTTCACTCGCCGCGAAAGTGGTAATTATTGCCGCCGGGGCGCTGCACAGTCCGGCTATTCTGCTTCGCTCCGGGTTGGAGAAATTTGCCCAGCATCGCTTTATTGGCCGTTTTTTGATGCGCCACTGCAACGGTGTGGTGAGCGCTATATTCCCCTTTAAAACCAACCCGGAAAAGGTTTTCCACAAACAACTTTGCCACACGGATTTTTACGAAGATCGGCGCGATAAATTCGCTACGGCCGTGGGCGTCATTCAGGATATCTATACCCCGGGAGCCGAGGTCATAGGGCATTTTGCACCCCGGGGGTTGCGCAAGTTGGCCGGATTTTTTTCCCATTACATGCAGAACCTGCTCTGTATTGCCGAGGACGATCCCCAATTCGACAACAGCGTCAGCCTGGCCCGGGCACGGGACGGCTACGGGCTGGAACTGCTCGAAGTCACCCACCGCTATACCCGCGATGACTACGAGCGGCGGGACTACCTCATAGCCAGGGCAAAAAAAATTCTTCGGGCGGCCGGCGGATGGTTTTCTTATATCTACAACATAGACAGCTTTTCCCACGCCGTGGGCACGCTGCGCTGCGGCGGCAGTCCGGACGACAGCGTCCTGGATTCGAACTGCCGGTTCTGGGGGATAGAGAATCTATTTGTGGCGGACGGCAGTTTCATGCCCAGTTCGGGCGGGGTCAAT
Organism: uncultured bacterium; assembly: GCA_964005845.1. Lineage (GTDB taxonomy): Bacteria > Latescibacterota > UBA2968 > UBA8231 > UBA8231 > CAXFTV01. The sequence goes on along the minus strand of CAXFTV010000586.1, from coordinate 2,841 downwards.
CCCAGCCTCACCATTGCGGCCAATGCATTCAGAGTGAGCGATTATATCATGGGGCACGGCGACGAGTTATAAAATGAAAAAAGTCTGCCTGGTGGGCTGCGGCGGCATCGGCCGGCTGCACGCTAAAAATCTATCGCGGCTGGCACAGGTCTTTTTTTATAGCCGCTCCAGGAACAGCGCCGCCCGCTTCCAGGAAGAATTTGCCGGTGGTGGCATCTTCGATGATTTCGAGGCGGTCCTGAAGGAGCCGCAAATCGCAGCTCTGGTGCTGGCGTCGCCGCCCGAGTACCACAAGGAGCAGACGCTTGCCGCCCTCCAGGCCGGCAAGTCGGTAATGGCGGAAAAGCCACTGTGTATCGACGCGGCGGGGCTGGACGAAATCCAGCAGGTCCTGGAGAAGCATCCGGAGCTTTTTTTGATGGTGGCGGAAAATTACTACTACAAGCCTTCGCTGGCGTTGCTCAAGCAGTTGCTGGCACAAGGGTGGATTGGCGAACTGAAATCGGTGGCGGTAAAAAAGGTGTTTAGCCAGGAAGCAGGGGGCTGGAAGAGCGGCTATGGCGCGCTGCTTGAAGGTGGCGTGCATTTTGTGGCTTTGCTCTCCGATCTCTTCGACGCAGCTCCTGTGCGGGTCGAGGCCGAATTCCCCGGTTTGCAGCCGGGGCAGCCGGAGCGCCACTCCATCACGCGGCTGCAGTATCCGGGGGGCGCCGTGGCCGAGTTGGAGTACTCGTGGAATACCAGGAGTCTGACCAAAGGGGTTTTTCAGCATTCTTATATCCGCGGTGAGCACGGCCGGATCACCTTCGAGAGCAACGGGATCTACGTGTGGCTGAATGCGGAGAAGAAGAAGCGGCTCTATCTGCCGGAGCGCGGGGATCTGATGGGCTACCACGGCATGAGCCGGGATTTCATCGCTTGTCTGGGCGATCCCTCGCGCACGCCCTATTCGGATTTTCACAAGGCCCGCCGGGATTTGCAGATTATATTTACAGCCTACAAGTCACAGGAGAGTTAAAACAATGAGCGATGCACCTGATAAAATTATTTATTCCATGGTGGGCGTGAGCAAGTACTACGACAAAAAGCCGGTGCTCAAGGACATTTATCTGTCCTATTTCTACGGTGCCAAGATCGGCGTTCTCGGGCTCAACGGCGCCGGCAAGAGTTCGCTGCTGCGAATCATCGCCGGCGCGGACACCGAAATCGTCGGCGAGACCGTAATCTCGCCGGGCCACACCATTGGTTTTCTACAACAGGAGCCGGAGCTGGAAGCGGGCCGGACGGTGCGCCAGATCGTCGAGGAGGGGGCCCAGGAGATAGTCGATTTGCTCAAAAGTTATGAGCAGATCAACGAGCGTTTTGGCGAGAGTATGGGCGACGAAGAAATGAACGCGCTGATCGAGAAGCAGGCGGCGGTCCAGGAAAAATTGGACGCAGTCAATGCCTGGGATCTGGATAGTCGGCTGGACATGGCCATGGACGCGCTGCGCTGTCCTCCCGAAGAGGTGGTAGTGGATGTGCTCTCCGGCGGCGAGCGCCGGCGGGTGGCCCTGTGCCGACTGCTGCTGCGGCAACCGGATATTCTGCTGCTGGACGAACCCACTAACCACCTGGATGCCGAATCGGTGGCCTGGTTAGAGCAGCATTTACAGCAATACGCGGGCACGGTGATTGCCGTGACCCACGACCGCTATTTTCTCGATAATGTGGCCGGCTGGATTCTGGAGCTGGATCAGGGACAGGGGATTCCGTGGAAGGGCAATTACTCCTCCTGGCTGGACCAGAAAAAAGAGCGCCTGGTGCAGGAGGAAAAAGTCGAAAGCCAGCGCCAGAAGACCCTGGAGCGCGAACTGGAATGGATCCGCATGGCACCCAGGGCGCGGCAGAGCAAGAGCAAGGCTCGCATCAATGCGTACGAGGATTTGCTGGATCAGGAGAGCGAGAAGCGCGCTCCCGAACTGGAGATCTACATTCCCCCGGGACCGCGCCTGGGGGCGGTGGTCATTGAGGCCAAAGGGATCAGCAAAGCCTACGATGAGCGCATCGTATTTGAAAACATGGACTTCGCCCTGCCGCCGGGAGCTATCGTCGGCGTAATTGGTCCCAACGGAGCAGGCAAAACGACCCTGTTCCGGCTGATCACCGGCCAGGAGGAGCCCACCACTGGTTCGATCAATCTGGGCGAGACGGTCGAACTGGCCTACGTCGATCAGAGTCGCGAGATTTTGGGGGCGGAAAACACGGTATGGCAGGAGATTTCTGAGGGCCAGGAGGAAATTGCTCTGGGAGATCGCATGGTCAACTCACGGGCCTACGTGGGGCGCTTCAACTTTGGGGGGGGCGATCAGCAGAAGCGGGTGGGGTCGCTGTCGGGGGGCGAGCGCAATCGGGTGCATCTGGCCAAGATGCTCAAGCAGGGCGCCAATGTGTTACTGCTGGACGAACCGACCAACGATCTGGATGTCAATACCATGCGGGCTCTGGAAGAGGCGTTGGAGAACTTTGCCGGCTGTGCCGTGATCATCAGTCACGACCGCTGGTTCCTGGACCGGATTGCCACTCATATTCTGGCTTTCGAAGGGGATAGTCAGGTTTTGTGGTTCGAGGGCAATTATAGCGAATACGAGGAAAGCCGCAAACGGCGACTGGGGGCGGAGGCGGAGCAGCCGCACCGCATCAAGTACCGGCAGCTGACGCGTGATTGAGGATTTTTCCTGGATTGGCGGCCGTCTTCAGGTAGAGTGGAGGGGAGGAAGGGGTGCGCTGTGAATGAATGGTGCTTTTTTAAGAATCACATGCCTACTTTATAGCGGGCTCGACTGCCTTTTGACGCGGATC
>CAXFTV010000585.1:0-4078 GCA_964005845.1 uncultured bacterium | reverse complement strand
GTGCTATATCCGTTGCCATTTTATATAGTCTATCGAAGAGCCTGAGTAGCGCTCCAGTTTACCCTGAGCCATGTGCCAAGTATAAGAATTCCGTCAGGCCGGTGCCAATAGTTTTATCGAATCCGGGAGGCGCCAGAATCTGTGGGCTAATTCCAGTCCAAATGTCGGTATATTGCAAGCTGGAAAGAGCATTTCGAGCTCGGAACGTTCTCATTTTATGGATCTTGGAGATGATGAGAGCGGCTTACAGGTTGAAGATCATATTCCCCTCTACCCCATAAGCGCCGTCGATAAAGACCCACATGCAGGCCGTAAAAAACTCTCCCAGAACCAGTCCGAGGAAGAAGGGCACCATGAAACGGTAGGCCCGCACTCCTCCGTAGCGCAGGATCACCCCTTTGAAAACCCAGGCCATGAAGAGGGCGAACCAGTCATAGGCGACGATGGGATAGGTTGTGGCGATCGGAAAGCCGATGGGGTGCAGCGGCCACCAGACAAAGCGCTGGCGCAAAAAAAGCAGCAGGGCCATGAAGCTGCCGCCGATGCCGGTGAAGAGCAGCCGCGGCGCGAAGGAACGCTCCGGGCTATCGTACACCGATTCCATGTAGGTAAAGGGCCACTTGGGCGCGCCTTCGAACCACCACCAGTGCATATTGATGCCGCCGTAGGCATAGGAAAACTCCATAGTAACCCAGATCGACCCGGCCATGGCGATCACAATAGTCAGCAGAAAGGCCCACGGCAGGCGTCGGTCCAGTCGTTCTTCGGTGGATTTCAATTTGAAGGTGTGCAATATCGCGTCCATCATTTTGCTCACTCCCCCCGCGCCCATCCACGCGGTGCTCAAGCCCAATCCCGTCATGTTCTGCAAACCCAGTATGCCCGGACCAAAGCCGCGCGTGATGTAGGCCTGGGGCACCATGGGAGAGCCGACGCCGGGCAGGCCGGCCTCGCAGACGATCCGCACCACCCCAACGAATACAATCAGGGCTCCCAGTACCAGAAGCACGGCCACGTAAAAGGAAAGTCCGGTATAAGTCAACCACGCTACCAGAAAAAACACCCCGGCCAGAAAACCGAAGACCGCGATGCGGGGCGATATGACCTCACCGCATTCTTCCCGGCGGCCCTTCAGAGCCTGGTGCACCAGACCGCGCAAGTGTCCGCGTGCTGTCCACACCACAAAAAGACTCAGCACCACCATGCCGCCAGCCTGTTGGTGCATGATGAAAGGCTCTCCGGGAGGGATGGAACTCCATACATCCGAACCGCCGATGTCCAGGCCGATGCGGGCAAATATTGCCCGCTGAACTACCCCCAGTAAAAAGAAAAACCAGACGCTGAAGGAGACGCTCAGTGAAATCAGGAATCCCAACCCGATGATGGGGAAATTGAGCCGGAAGGGTATGCCGACCTGTCCCTGCAAAAGGCCAATTGAACCGGTTAGAGCCAGCGGTTGAAAACCGTCGTGATAGGCATGGAGCGAATTCCACGAGTGGACCAGCAGAGGCAGGGCGAACCCCACCCACATCAGCCGGTTTTTCAACAGCGGGCTGAAAAAGGTCCGCGGTTTTTCAACATCCTGGATCAGGGCCATGGGCAGGCGCATCAAGGGAAAGAGCAGGCGCTCGTTTTCCACCCACTGGCCGCGCAGCAGCACCCCCATGCAGAAGACGACCCAGTAGAGGGCTAGCATGAAAGTCATCCAGGTTGCAAGTGGGAGCGCCCAGGCCGACCAGGGGATGGCCATCCCCTGGGGCAGGCCTTCGTAAAAATAGCGCACCGCATCCCAGTCGGTGGGCACCAGCCAGGGGTGTTGAAACGCCGCAAAGAGTTCCTTCCAGTTGTTCTCGGGCGTAGCGTAGTAGACGACGCCGGTGATGATTGTGAGAAACTGGCCAGTGAAGCCGACGGTGATTCCCGAACCGACCAGCATCATTGCGAAGACTGTGATCATTTCGGCGCGGGAAAAAGCCAGCCGTGGGCTGATGGCCTTGAGCAGGGGCATCACCAGGGCGGTCAGGGCGAGGAGGAACAGCACCGTGATGATGGGGATGGAGGTGCTGGTCAGCTGCGATCCTTTGACCATCAAGACCGCCCAGGGAGCGAGTTTGCAGATCACTCCCATCAGCACTGCCCCGGTCAGTACTGCGCGCAACGAGACTGCCGCAGTTTTGCCTTCGCTCATAAGTCCTCCAGCAGATTATTTTCAGCCCAATTCGACTACAATGTAATCGTCCGGGCACAACGGGGCAAAAAGTTCTATATTCGGGCGGAATTTGCGTCTGGAGAATAACGACAAAGGAGAGAGATATGGAATTGGAAGGACGCACCGCCCTGGTCACGGGTGCCAGCGGTGGGCTGGGTCCGGCCATGGCCGCCGCGCTCGCCAGGGAGGGGGCCGCCGTGGGCTTGCACTACCGCACTGGTAAAGAGGCGATAGAAAAAGTAGCCGAACAACTGGAAGAATATCCCACCTTCGCCGTCCGGGGGGAGCTGGCCACCCGCGATGGACCACCAGCCCTGTGCCGGGAAGTAGAAAAAAACCTGGGACCGATCGATATCCTGGTCAACAACGGCGGCGGCTGGGTGGAAAAGACGCTGCTGGAAACCAGCGACCAGGAGTGGGATGAACTCATACAGGCAGATCTGCGCGGCAGTTTTCTCGCCACGCGCCATACCGCCCCGGGCATGAAGGAGCGCGGCTGGGGCCGCATCGTCAATATCAGCACCGTGGCGGCGTTGAACGTGGGACCCCGCGAAGGCGCCTACGGCGTGGCCAAGGCGGGGGTGAATATGCTCACCAAGACCTTCGCGGTGGAGCTGGGAGGGTTCGGCATCACCGTCAACGCCATCGCCCCGGCCTGGACCTTGCCCCACGATCAGCCCTACCCGCCCCGCCCCGAGGACTATCCCCAGTGCGCCAATATTCCCGACCAGCGGCCCGGGCACGCGCGCGAGGTGGCCGCGCTGCTCCGCTTCCTGGTTTCGCGGGAAGCGGCCCACATCAATGGACAGATCATTGGAGTGGATGGCGGTCTGGCGGCGGTGCTGGCGGCCAGCAGGAGTTGAAAGGCCGTCAACAGATCCGGCATTTTCAACATATCATCCCGATTTTCTGTCTGATATCATTGCCCGGCGGGTTGTCGCCGATCCAGCGCTGGTCGATGGGCTCGGAGGCGAGTTGATAGCGGGAATCGGTGGAGAGGCGCAGGCGGTTGGTCTGGTTGTCGTGGGCCGCGTGCATGGTGTACATGGTCAATACGAGCAGGTCGCCCATGCGATATTCGGCCGTCAGCCAGCGTCCGCCCAGGCGCTGGCGCGCCTCGATCGGGTCGGCGCAAAAGGGACCTGTGGTAGTCCACTGGATCGCATCCTTCTCCGTTGCCGTCAGCTCCCGATTTGCCGCTCTGGCGGCGGCGACGAGCGCGCTTGCGGTACCCGCGTTGGCGCAATACAGATCGACGTCGGTCTGTCCGTAAGTGGCCTTTAGGTCTTCCTGAAGATGGGAACCTTCCAGGACCAGCAGGCCGCCCATTTCGTAGGGGATATCGTCGAGTGGAGTCCACGAGGTGTAGAGGTTTTTGGTGCCCCGCGACATATAGACAATATCGCAATGCGGCGGGGTGGCCATGCCTTCACCCGGCGTTTTGGAGCGAAACCAGGTATAATCGAAATGGCGCACGGGGCCGCCCTGGAAAAATTCGTGGAATGCCATCATGCGGCCCGAGTAGAGCAGTTTGTGGATCGCCGCATTGCCGAGGGGCACATCCTGGGATGAGCGCAAGCGCACATCGGGTTTGAGACGCGCTTCTTCGAAGTGGCTTCCCTCTGCAAAGAGACCCTTTGCAGCCAGGCGCCGCAGGGCGCTTTTACGCGCCGTCTCAACTTCCTCGCGATCGAGGTATCCGGGCAAGAACAGATAGCCGTCGCGGGCCATGCGGCGGTGGAGCTCGCACCGGTCGTCGATTGCATCGATGGAGTTCCGCAGTGCACCGATGCCGGCGGGCGACATGTCCAAGGGGTGGTCGTCGAAGGTGAATTGGGGGAGCGTTTGGGGGGCCATGTCGTTATTCCG
>CAXFTV010000584.1:0-3493 GCA_964005845.1 uncultured bacterium | reverse complement strand
CTCAGGGACGAGTGCACCATCAGCGTCATAGCAGGTTGCACTCCGAGCGCCTTCAGGTGCTGCGCGATTTTTCGTTTTGTCAACGTTGTTCCAGTCACCGCTGCCGCACTCCATAATTATGCTTAAAAAATGTGAGGCGTTCTGGTCCTTTACTTAGGATGTACAAGGTAATTTTTTTCGCTGGATCCCGCGAAGCCCAGCCGGTGGCCTGCTGCTCTGCTAGCAACCGGCTTTCCTCCCTCCTCGGCAATGCGATAGCAAGGGGCCGCGTGCAGGATCGTGCAGGTGCCGCTCACGCGTGGCCTGATTCTGGCCTGGGTCAGTGTCCCGCGCTTCCACTCCATATCGATTTCGTAGCCGCCGCGAGCGCGCAGGCCACAGACCCGGCCCTCCGGCCAGGCCGGTGGGAGGGCGGGGAGCAGATGCAACTCGCCGCCATAGCTTTGCAGGATCATTTCCAGCACGGCTGCCGTACCCCCCAGGTTGCCGTCGATCTGGAAAAGTTCCGGGGTGTGCAGGCTCAGTAGACTGGCACTGGTAAATTGTCGTAGCTGCAGTACCAGTTGTTCCCACGCCTGCCTCTTTGCGCCCATGCGGGCAAAGAGGCAGGAAGCCCAGACCCGGCTCCAGGGTGCCTGGCCGCCGCCGTGGGCCAGGCGTCGCTCAAGCGAAACGCGTCCTGCCTGCCACAATGCCGGCGTTTTTTCGGGATCCATCTGGTCGCCCGGATAGATACCTATGAGGTGTGAATAGTGGCGGTGCCCGGGCTCGAAATCCTCAAAATCCTGGTTCCACTCCAGCAGCTGCCCGAAGCGGCCGATTCCCATAGAGGGTAGGCGTGCTGCCATTCCGGCCCAAAGCTGCTGTTTCTCCTCGTCCACCCCAAGCAGTGCGGCCGCGCGCCGGGCGTATGCCAGCGCCTGCCGGGCAAGGAGTACATCCATGGTCGCCGATACGCACAGGGTCACCGGCAGCTCGCCGCCGCCGACGAAGCGATTCTCGGGTGATTGCGAGGGTACGATCTGCAGAACGCCCTCCTCGTCCTCGATGAGGTAGGACTCGTAGAAGGCTGCGACTTCCTTGAAAAATGGGTAGGCGCGCTGCTGCAAGAACTCGCCGTTCTGGCCGTACTCGTAGTGCCACCATAGATGCTGAGCCAGCCAGGCGGCGGCGCCAATCCACACATCCCAGCCGAACCACTGGGGCGTCGCCCGTCCCCAGGGATCGGTTTGCAGCGGCACCAGCACGCCTTTGCAGCCGTATAGATCGCGTGCGGCCTTGCGTCCATGGCTCAAAAACCGTTCCATGTGATCGAAGAGCAGTTCCGCCGTCCAGTGGAGGTGCCCGGCTTCGACGGGCCAGAAATTCATTTCCAGATTGACGTTGTGGTGGTAGTCGCAACGGAAGGAGGGGTCCGGTTCCTCGTTCCACTTGCCCTGGAGGTTGGGGGGGAGCGCAGCTGTCGCGGTGCATGCCACCAGCAGATAGCGGCCGTAGTTGAAAAAGAGCAGCGGGAGACCCGGATCCTCCGTGCCCTGGCGCAGGGCCTCGAGGCGCTCATCGGTGGGACGGGTCGATTCCGCCAGATCCACTTCAAGTTGGAGGCCTCCGTACAGCTTCTGGTAGGAGTATTTGTGATCTGCCAGCAACTTTGCCCAGTCGGTATGAGCCAGTTGCCGTTGGCGGCATTCCCACTGGGGCGATTGTCCGGTGGCCGAGGTCCCCACGTCGATTTCCAGCAGTACCTCTTCGGCGGCGTCGATAACGAGTACGTCGTCCTCCCAGTGCGCAGAGCCGCCCTGCAGATGGGGCCGCACCTGGACGCGAAAAGCGATGCCGCCCGAAAAGATTCCATCGAGGGTCAGGTGTTCGCGTTGGACCCGGCAGTGCCCATCGGCAATCCGGTCGAGCCACGCCCGAACGCCGAAGCGCTCTGTCGCCCGCAGGCGCACCAGAATCAGGTCGCTGGGGATATGGGCAAGGTACTGTCGGGTGAAGTGGTTGTCTCTGGTCTCGCACTGCACCGAAACCACGCCCGTGTGCAGATCCAGTTCACGTCTATAATTCGTCACCTCGCCGTGATCGAACTGCAAGAACAGATCTGCGGCCGGCTGGTAGGGGTCCAGGCGAATCGGCTCGTCGCGTTTGCCCCCCAAGTTGCCAAAGGCCTCGTTGCCCTTCAGAGTGCCCTCCTCGTAGCGTCCCTCCAGCAGCAGCTGTCTCACTGCGCTGAGCAAGTGAGCGCGGGGTTGGGTATCGCGGCATCGGTGCTCACCACGCCACAGCCACTCGTGGTTGAGGGCTACCCGCTCGGTTTCTGGAGGGCCCAGGACCATAGCGGCCAGTCTACCGGTGCCGATGGGCAATCCGGAGGTGTATGCGCTGGCCGGTGTCCGGTGCCACAGCTTCATCTCCGGTAGGGTGGAATCCACCTCTTTTGCATCGCTTTGGAGGTCTGCACTGGCCGGCGATTTTTCCGCCTTTTCGGATGGACTTGTAAAAAATGTCATTCGAGCCTATTTTTTTGTTGCTGAAATATGGCAAAAAGGCCGATAAACTGAATGGATATGCGGTCGAGATGATAGTAAAATAAATACAGAATTGAATTATGCGAAACAATCGGTTTGATAAATATTTCGTGGCGATTCTGGCGGGTGGAATCGGCAGTATAGGAGGCTACATCCTGACCGCTTCTCTATATGGCACGGCTGCGGGGTTCTTGCTGGTTGGAGTTATGGCGTATGGGTATGGAGTTTTTAAGAAGCTGTCCTGAAGTTCAGGTCTTGCCGCGGTACTGGCAGCCGCGCGCCGCCGGGTGGGGTTTGTGAGCCCGCGGCTAAGGATCTCCGTCCGTTTTCGAGTTGCCGCTGGCATGGCGATCAGCGGTGCGTTTTGCCCTGTCCGGCGAACCGGTCTTCCTGCCAGGCTTTTCTGTTGCCGTAGTAATCGCCGCGGTTGAATCGGGATGTTTTACCTGCCAGGGCGAGGGTATAGACCAGCAAGTCCATTTTTTCGCCCGCCTGGCAAAGGCGGCCGCACAGGCGTGCTTCCAGGGCGAAACCCGCGGCTGTCAACAGGTCCTTTTGTTTGCCGTCGCAAGCGGCCAGATAGACCTGGAGCACGGTGATCGAGAGTTCCCTGGCGCGATCTGCGGTCGCCTGTAAAAGCTCGGTGGCCTGGTCGAAATAGGTGGGATGGATGCGAAAGCTCAGCGTGCCTACGTGCTGTTCGTAGAAGGTATCGCACCGTTCCACGGCGGCGGTGCCGACCAGGCGTCCGCGCGGATTCTCCAGCGCCAGCAAGACCCCCCGCTGATTTTCCGTTCGCCTTTTGAGCCCGACGAAGTGCGATTCGAAGCGCGTGTCGTGGAAGCACTGGGTGAGATATTCTTTTATAAACCAGTCGGGCTGGTCGTGGTTGTAGAGGACCGCGGCGCGCGGCAGGTCGCTCCAGGTGGCAGTGCGCACGGTCGCCCTGCCGCAAAATTCCAGAT
>CAXFTV010000583.1:0-3182 GCA_964005845.1 uncultured bacterium | reverse complement strand
CTGGGAAAACTTACTTGCCGGAACAAATGGAACGGGTCCAGTGCCCGAACTTGAAGAATTCAATACAGGTATCTCGGTCGCCGGTATAATACCTGAGTTTATTCCTGAAGATTTTATTCCACCCGACCAAGCCTCTTCCTGTGGACGCACATCTCAACTGGCAATTGCAGCCGCTCAAATGGCCTTGGAAGATGCCGGTTATAAAAAAGGCAAAGATCTTGCGGGAGAAGAAGTTTCTATTTTCATGGGAACGACCATGGGAGAAGCCAATGTTCAGGAGGAGATGGTCTACACCTGGCTCAGGGAAGATATAACTAAAATTCAACTTGACCACATATTCAAAGTACCGGACTGTTCTGTCGCACAAAATATCGGTCGGATACTCGGGATAGAGGGCAATTGTCTCGTCTTCCCGACCGCTTGTTCAGCTGGGAATTACGCCATTGGATATGGGTATGACTTGCTCCAAAGCGGCCAGGCTTCTATCGTCCTGGCAGGAGGTTGCGATTCCTTCTCCAAGATCGCTTTTATAGGCTTTGGGCGCATGCTGGCCCTGGCACCAGAAAAATGTCAACCTTTTGACAAAAACCGGCGCGGCATTATCGTTTCAGAGGGAAGCGGCATAATAATTTTGGAATCGCTTCAACACGCCCTTGAACGCCGGGCCGATATTTATGCCGAAGTGCTGGGTTACGGACTTAGTTGTGACGCTTACCACATGACGACGACTCAGATCGAGGGCGTCCAGCCCGTTATGGAAAGAGCTCTTATAGACGCTGAAATTCAGCCACAAGATGTCGACTTGATTTGTGCCCATGGCACTGGAACGCGCATCAACGACAAAGTCGAATCCCAGGCCGTAAATCAAATTTTCGCCCAAAAGCGCGCAATTCCCGTGGTTTCGATAAAATCGATGCTAGGCCATACGATGGGCGCTGCAAGTGCTCTTGAGGCCATCGCGTGCATCATGGCCATCCGGGAAGGCAAGGTCCCTCCGACGATAAACTTTGAGACACCTGATGAAGAATGTCCCGTTGACTGCGTGCCCAACCGGATGCGCAGTTTAGATATTCGAATCGCCCTCAATAATTCTTTTGCTTTTGGCAGTAACAATGCCGCCACGGTTTTCTCTCGCTTCGAACCCTAAGAACTTCTATGTCCCACATGTCGGAGAAAAAGATTTTTCTCAATCGGGAAGACATCCAGAACATCGTACCACATCGCCCACCGTTTCTAATGCTCGATGGAGTCAGCGATGCCACTGCGGAGATGGTTAGGGCTTTTAAAGATCTAAAAGGCGATGAATTTTTCTTTCAGGGGCATTTCCCAGATCAACCCGTCATGCCTGGCGTGATGATTGTCGAGTCCATGGCCCAGTGCTGTTTGATCCTGTACCACTTCAACTTCAAAATTGAAAATCTTTTCTATCTGGTTAAAGTCAAAGCACAATTCTTTCATCCCGTTTTTCCAGGGGATCAACTCACCATTACTGCCACAAAGATCAAGCTGATAAAAACTATGGGCTTGGCTAAAGCAGTGGCAAAAGTGGATGATAAGATCGTTGCTGAAGCGGAAATGGGATTTGCCTCAAATCCAGAAAATACGCTATGACAACACCCTAAATAAAAGCTAGATTTTTAAGCAAGTTCCATCTTAGTTAGCGATGCTGGAAAATCCATTGGAATTTCCCTTTCAGAAGCCTGTACCTTACAATATATTTGAATTTATTGTCCGGCTAACCGATCTCGAGCAGGTTCGGCAATAGCTGATCTGCATTGAATTTTTCGCGCAAACCTTCTTAAATACACTCAGAAAAAACTCATTTAAACCACATCCTAGAACACATTCAAGTATAGGAGAGCTATTAAGTTTTCCGTGCGCATAGTAACGGGCCATCTCAAAGGGCGTACTATCCCCTTCAACTCACGACAGAAAAATTCCGTCCGCCTCACCTCTGCCATGCTCAAAGAGGCGGTCTTCGCCATGCTCGGCGCCAACCTGGAGGGCAACTCCTTTCTCGATCTGTGCGCCGGCAGCGCCCAGATGGGGCTGGAAGCCTGCAGCCGCGGCGCCCGCGCCACCCTGAACGAACCCGATCAGCGACGTTTTCGCCACATCCGCAATCTGGTAAAAAAATGGCGTTTGGCCGGTATCGAACTGCACAACGAAAAAGCTCAGGTACTGCTCCCACGCCTGCAGGCGCGTGAGCAAAAATACGACATCGTCTACCTAGACCCCCCCTACGATGCCACCTTTGAAAAAACGCCGCTTTCCCTGGCCCTGCTGGCACATCTGGGTGCCAGCTCCATCCTGGGACGAGATGGCCTGGTTTTGTCCCAGGTGCAAAAGGGGCTGGAACTGCCGGCGCGACAGGGCCAGCTGTCGCTGCAGCGACAGCGCACCTATGGCCAGACCCTCCTGGGGATATACCAGGCGACAACTTGACGCCCTTTACAACCCCTCCTATACTTTCCCCCGCATCCGTGCCTCTAGGAGAAGCACATGGAATTCACTCCACTCACGCAAGATCAGCGCCAGGCCTTTGAACGAGATGGTTTCCTCCTCGTTCCAAACGCCCTGCCCCCGGATATGGTGCGGCGCCTGCTCCTAGTAACAGACCGGCTCTACCAGAAAGGGCTTGCAGAGGAGGGGCTCAACGAACGCGACTACTGGCAGATGCGCAACTGCCTGGTGCGCGATGATCTCTTTCTAGAGTTGCTGGACTGGCCCGCCACCGTACCCTTGATTCCCCAGCTACTCGGCCCCAATATCCAGCTCATCACCTCCCATCTTATCGTGCGACCCCCGAGTCCGGTCTCGACCGGGGCTAACTACAAACAGTCTGGCTGGCACCGCGACGGCGGCACCGCGCCCAGTGACCTGGCAGGCAACCCGCCGCGCATGTTCATTAAAATCAGCTACTGGCTGACCGACCTCAGCGAAAAGGGCCGCGGTGCCATTCGCCTGATTCCGGGCAGCAACAACCTGTCGGAACGCCCTCCCGAAATGGCAAACGGCGACCTGGAAAATGCTATCGAAATACAGGTCGCGCCCGGCACCGCCGTCCTCTTCGAAAACCGCACCTTTCACGCCGTAGGACCCAACCTTTCGGAATTCACCCGCAAGAGCCTGTTCTTTGGTTACGGCTACCGCTGGCTGCGGCCCATGGACTATATCACCAT
>CAXFTV010000582.1:0-2961 GCA_964005845.1 uncultured bacterium | reverse complement strand
CGATGCCAGTGGCCGCTACGCCGCCATGTACCGGCCCTACCACCTGGTTGGCCTGGAACTGGGAGTGAGCGTGCTGAAGGCGGGTCTGCGCCGCGAGGCGACGGGTTGTCCCACGGGGTTTCGGGCGGATGTGATCGCCACCGCCAAGCGTCCTCTGGGCGCCGGCGAACTGCTGGATGGCGAAGGTGGCTACAGCGTCTACGGCGCTCTGACGCCGGCCCGGGAAGCCCTCGCGGCGGGTGCTCTCCCCATCGGCCTGGCCCACAATGTGAAATTGCGCCGCCCGGTGGCAGCGGGACAGGCGCTGCGCTTTGCCGACATCGAGGGCGACGAAACCGATCCGGTGCTGCGCTTCCGCCGGGAGATGGAGGCAGGCGGGTTTGAGGCGCCGTGAGGGGGAAGCTGAGGGCGTTGTCGGGACCGTCGCGGCCGCCCTCTGGCGGTGGCCGCGCAGCGGCCGCATCCTTGGGAGATATATCTCGGATTGCGAGGTGGGAAAACTATAAAACGACTGCCCTGGCTCACGACTTTATCCGTGGACGCGCCGCTCGTGGCACTGGCCTGGCAGGAGGCCTATGCGGTGCTGTGGGGCACCCCAATTGGATGGCATCACCGCGGCCTTCTCTTCGCCTCGGTCTGGCTGGGCTACGCCGCTGACCGCTGGCTCGACGGCTGGGGCCCGGCGCGGCAAAAATCGCACCGGCACGATTTTTACCGCGTCCACCGCTGGGGAATTTTCGGGTTTTGGTGCGCCGTTCTGGGCGCCGCGATGGCGCTCGCTTTTCTCTGCCTGCAGTCCTTTGAGCTGTGGCGCGGCTGGTGCCTGGCGGCCAGTGTGCTGGTCTACACCGGCTATGCGCAAACCCAGAGTCGCAGGCCGCATTACAAGACGATTAAAGCCTGCGGTATAGCCGTGCTCATACAGGCCAGTGCGTGCCTGTTTTCGACGCCCTGGCACTTTATTCAGGTGCTCCATGTGCCGCTCCTGGCTGGTCCGATCCCGCTCTTCGCGTTGAATTGCCTCATGATCGAAAATTGGGAGCAATGCGCTCGCAGCGGCGCGGATCCATCCCCTGAGACCGGCTTGATGATGCTCTCTGGCGCCGGCGTGGTGCTTGCCCTCCTCCATTTTCTGCCCGCTCTAGCAGAGGGGGCAGAATTCGTCGCGCTGTCGTCGCTTGCATCGCTGATGCTGCTGTGGGGGCTGCATGCAAAGCGGGACAGGGTGGATCTGGGGCCGCGCCGGACGCTGGCCGATTTCTGTCTTCTCACCCCTTTTATTGCGATTTTGGCAGCGTGAAAAAGTCATTCGACAGACTGGCAAATAGCTACTGGCTGCTTGAAGTGCTGGCTTTCGGAAAACGGCTTGAAGTGGTGCGCAGTTCCGGCCTGAAATATGCCAAAAACGCACGCCGAGCGCTGTTGATCGGCGACGGCGATGGCCGCTTTGCGGCCCAGCTCCTGAAGGTAAACGCGCAGCTTCGCATTCATTCTCTCGATAGCAGCCGCGCCATGCTGAGAACGGCCCGCCGGCGCATCCGCCGAGAAACTCCAGCCGCCGGGTGCCATTACGTGCCCATACAGGCGGATGCACGGCGTTTCGCCTATGCGGCAAACAGCTATGATTTCATTGCCCTGAACTTCGTTCTGGATTGTTTTCAGCCAGGTGCGGCAAAGGGCCTTCTGCAGGCGCTGTCGCACAGTCTGGAACCCAGGGGCGTCCTCTTTTACTGCGATTTCGAAATGCCGCAGGGGCCGCCGCACAAGCGCCTTGCGGCACGCTGGGTGATTCGCCTTCTGTATTGCTTTTTCAATCTCGTTACCGACATAAAAACCAGTGCCTTGCCCGAGCTTGTGTGGCCGCGGACTTTGAGGTTGACAGCGCGGAAAACCTGGCTGGGGGGGGTGCTGGCAAGCGAAATTCGGCGCCGGCCTGCCGGTGCAAGCAGTCCCCGCAAGGCGGATTTGTAAGAAGCCGTCTCAAAACTCCAATCTGGGCTTCGCGCGGCTGCAGAGCGAACTTTAAGACGGCTTCTAAGCAGCGGAAAAGCCCTTTCCCGATCCTTTGAAAAGCCATGGCGCCCTGTTTTTTCGCCTCTCCGGGTCGCGTTGCACGGCGTCCAGGCCCGCTGCTTTTGTAATCAGGATACCGGCGGCCGCTGGTGTATCCACGGTCTGGCGCGCTCGAAAGCAGCCGATGCGGCCAGGACCAGTTCCTCGTCTTCCCTGCGTCCCACGATGTGCAGCCCGATGGGCAGGCCAGCGCGCGAAAAACCTGCGGGAGCAGTGGCGGCCGGGTGCCCGATGGTATTGATCGGCAAGGTGAAATTGCCGTTCCAGTACTGATCGGGGTAGATGGTTTTGCCCGACATCTCACCGGGGTATTCGCCGTTGCGAAAAGCCGGGAAGCAAGCCGTTGGCGAGAGCAGGAGATCGAACTCTTCGAAGAGTTCGTTCATGTGGGCCTTCAGCAGATCGACTTCTCCCAGCGCCCGGGCGTATTCGGCGGTGGTCACCCGGGCACCCAGCTCGAGGAAGAACCGGGTGAAGCCGGTCATCTGGTCCGCGTGCGTTTCCAGGTAGTGGCCAAAGCGGGTGTGGGCGTCCGCCGTTTGCAGTGGGCCGAAAGTGTCGTAGGGGTGGTCCATTTTCACCTTTGCCTCTTCGACGTGGCACCCCAATTCCTCGAATACCCGGGCGCCTCTTGAAGTGATCTCCAGGACTTCGGAATCCACGTCGGCATAGCCAAAGTCCGGGCTCCAGCCAATGCGCAGTCCATGGATCTGGCGCTCTAGCGCGGCGACGAAATCGGGCGCTTCGCGGCGCAGCGAAACCGGGTCTCTGGGGTCGTGTCCGGCCAGCACCTGGAGCAGCAGGGCGGCATCGCGCACGGTGCGGCTGCATGCCATATTGCGGATCATGGCACGGCGATGAGCGGGACTTCGGCCGAGCTTCCGGCCT
>CAXFTV010000581.1:0-4930 GCA_964005845.1 uncultured bacterium | reverse complement strand
TGCTGCACGAACTGATCCGCACGATCTTTCGCGCCGCGATCGATACCTATGCCGACTTCGACTACCTTTATTTGCAAGTGCCCGAACATCGCGCCTGGATGGAGCGCGCCGACGACGCAGCGCAAAAACTCGATTCAAAGTACGGCATTGCGGCACAATTCGATCTGCACAAAGCGCTGGGCGCCGCCGCTGAGCGCACCCGGGTTCACGGCGGCGCCCAGCGCCAAGTGGACCGGGTCAAGGCCGACCTCGTGACTCTTTACATGCTGGATCAGGTTTTTGCCGATGGCACCACCCTGGCGCGGGCGCATGGGAAAAAACCGGCCCTCGTCTACAGCGGCCTGGCCGATGAACTGTGGCCTCTGCTCGCCCACATAGCACCGCCGCACAGCCAGTTGCTCGACTTCGTCGACTACACCGCCCGCCGGGTCGTGGACCAGATCGACGCCCTGGATTACGCCCCGGTCCAGCAGCTGCCGAGCCGCTTCATTTTTACCCTCGAGGACGACAACATCGGCCTGCTCCCGCAACTGGCGACAAAGCCGCTGCACGAAATTGCCACGCGCATGCGCCAGCAGGGCTGGCAGGGATTCTGCACGCGCTACTGGACCATCGGCTGCCACGACCTGACCGCCCACTACCTGGGGCGCTCCTCCTGGGACGCAGACTTGCTCCCCGCGCAAACCTGCGCCGAGCTGGTGCGCGACCTGTGCGGCGCCGAATGCGTGCCCCTTTTCGTCCAGGCCTGGGAGTTGATCGAAGAAGTCACGGATATCTTTGACCGCAAGGGACTCGGCTTCGCCTTCACCGTGGCGGGCATGATGATGAAACACTGGGAGGCGCACGAGCCGCTGCCGGCGGTCTACGGGCAAATCCGCCAAAAGTACCAGCGCGCCTTTGAGCTGCTGGACCAGGTGGCGGCACTGACGCGCGATCCGGGCAGGGAACTGGTGCACTATATGCGCGCCCGCCTCGAATTCGGCACGTGCTATATCGACGCCGCCACAGCGGCAGCGGCAGCGGGCGTCGCCCGGCGGCGGGGACGCGACAAGGACGAGGTGGAGGAACTGGAAAAGGCCCTGACAGCCATGCGCAAAGCGCTGGAGGCCTATGCCGGCGTCGCGGCCGACAACTCGGACCGGGGCGCCCTGGCCGCCCTCGACAAATACTGCTACCGCCCGCTGCGCGCCAAACTGGAAGAGGTGCGCTGAACAGCCAAGGAAAAATGCCCATGGATACCAGCGCCATCAAAACCAATTTTCAGGTCGGCGAAACAGGCGGCGGCCACCCGGTGATCTGCATTCACGGCAACGGCCTCAACCGCGACCTGTGGCGCCACCTCGTCCCCGAACTGAGCCGCGAATACCGGACCATCGTCTACGAATTGCGCGGCATGGGAAAGGCCATAAGCGTCGACGAAGCCGGCGCCAAAATCACGGTCCAGGACCACGCCGACGATCTGGGCGCGCTGCTGCAGGCGCTGGAGATCGAGCGGGCGGCAATCGTGGCCCATGCCTTTGGCGGCTTTGTCGCCATGCGCTATGCGCTCGATCAGCCGGCGCGAATCAGCGCTTTGATTCTGACCTGCACCTCGGCCAAAATGACAGGTGCCACCCCGCAGGCGGTGCCCGCCTGGGTGGCGACGGCGGAAAGCGAAGGCATGGAAGGGCTCGTAGAAAAAGCCATCGCGCGCTGGTTCGTCGAGCCTTTCCGCACCGCCAATCCGGAAATCATGCAACGCTACCGCGAGATGATCGGCGCCAATCCACCCCTGGGTTATGCGGCCAATGGCCGGGGTATCATGGAGTACGATATCGCCGACGAAGTGCACGGGATATCCTGTCCGACCCTGTTGATCAGCGGCGCATCGGACTATTCGACGCCCGTCCGGGACCACCAGTACCTGGCTGCGCGCATAGCGCAATCCGAGTTGAAAATCGTCCCCCGGGCTTCCCATACCGTGCCCGAAGAGCAAGCCGCAGAATTCAACCGCATGGCACTCGACTTCTTGGCCAAATCCCGCCTGCAAGGGCGCCCTTGAAAGGATGATCCCATGCTGCGCATCGGCATCGATATTGGCGGCACCTTCACCGATTTGTGCGTGGTAGCGGATGGGGGCTACTCCTACAGCGAGAAGTTGCTGACCACCCCCGACGATCCGGCCCGCGGATTTCTGCAAATCCTGCAAAAGGCCTTTGCGGCCGACGCGGCACACGCGGACGTGGAACAAATCGTCCACGCGACGACGGTGGCCACCAACTCGATCCTGGAAGCGAAAACGGCGCGCATCGGCATGATCACCACCGCCGGATTTCGCGATGTGTTGGAAATCGGCCGCCACTTTCGCCGCGATATCTACAATATCTTCCTGGAAAAGCCACCCGTCCTGGTGCCGCGCCAGCGCCGCCTGGAGGTGCGCGAGCGGATGGCCAGCGACGGCAGTGAAATCCGTCCCCTCGAGCGCCAAGAGGTCGAAGCCGCAGTGGCCCAGCTGCTGGCCGCGGAGGTCGAAGTTATTCTGGTCTGCTATCTGCACAGCTACGCCTTTCCGCAGCACGAACTGGAAACCGCCCGCATCATCGGCGCATGCTGCGACCTGCCCGTGGTTATGAGCCACGCCGTCTGCAGGGAGTACCGCGAGTACGAGCGCTTCAGCAGTGCTGCGGTCCACGGCGCGGTGATGCCGCGGGTGCGGGGTTACCTGCAAAACATTGAGGCCGGCCTGCAGCGCCTGGGGGTCCAGGCACCGCTCTGGGTGATGCAATCCAGCGGCGGCATGGCAAGGGCCCGGACGGTGCAGGAACAGCCCGGTCTGATCGTAGAATCGGGACCGGCCGCCGGCGTCATCGCCGCGGTCGAGATCGGCCGCCGGCTGAATCTCGACAATCTGATTCCCCTGGACATGGGGGGCACGACGGCCAAGGCAACCCTGGTGCGCGAGGGCCAGATCACGCTAAATCACGACTACGAAGTCGGCGGCGGCATCCAGGGCGGCTTCGGCACGGGTTATCCGCTGCGCATGCCGGTCGTCGATCTGGTCGAAATCGGCACCGGCGGCGGCTCCCTGGTGCGCGTCGACGAAGTCGGCCACCTGCACGTGGGGCCGCAGAGCGCCGGGGCGGATCCCGGCCCCGCCTGCTACGGCCGCGGCGGCCGCGGCGCTACCATCACCGATGCCAATCTGGTGCTCGGACGGTTGCACTGCGACCATTTCGCCGGCGGCCAGATTCGCCTGCTGGCCGATGCCGCACACGCCGTCATCGAAGGGGAAATCGCCAGCCGCCTGGGGCTGAGCGTCGCACAGGCAGCCGAGGGCATCGTGGCCCTGGCCAACGCCCAGATGGTGCGCGCCCTGCAGCTGGTGTCGGTGGAACGCGGCCTCGACCCGCGCCAGTTTGCCATGGTCGCCTTCGGCGGCGCCGGCCCCATGCACGCAGCCGAACTGGCCCGCCAGCTCGGCTGCCGGCGCGTCATCGTACCGCCGGAAGCCGGAGTGCAATCCGCCTGGGGCCTGCTGGTAGCCGACGCCCGGCGCGACCTCAGCAGCGCCATTCCGGACCAGCCCCTCGATCCGGATCCGGCGGTCCTGCAGCAGCTGTACGCGGCCATGCTCGAAAGCGCCACCGCAGAATTGCGGGCCGCGGGTTTTGTCGCCGCCGCAATAGAGCACCAGCTGGCCGTCGACCTGCGCTACGTCGGTCAGGGTTACGAGCTGACTGTGCTGCTGCCCGAAATACCGCGCTTCGACGATTCGCTGAGCGCGCGGATCGAACAACTGTTCCACGCCGAACACCGGCGCCGCTACGGCCGCAGCGATGCCGATGCGGCCATCCAGTGGGTCACTCTGCGCACCAGTGTGAGCGGCCGCGTGGCGCGGCCCCGGCCGGCCGCGGTGGCCGGGGCGGACAAAGCGCTCGCAGAACGCCTGCTGACGCGCCAGCCCATGGTGTGGGCGGGCACGACCTACGATGCACCGGTGATCGCGCGCAGCAGCCTGGGATGCGGCGATCGCTTCACCGGCCCGGCGCTGGTGCTGCAGACCGACGCCGCGCTGGCGGTCCCCCCCGACGTGATGGTGAGCCTTGAATCCAGCGGCGATATCATACTGCATATCGAGGACGAAAAATGAGCTCAGAAGCACGATCCCATCTAGATGCAATCACCCTGGAACTGGTGCGCTGCCGCCTGGTTGCCGGGGCTCAGCAAATGGCTGCCAGCCTCTGGAAAAGCTCCTATTCAACCGTAATTCGCGAGGTCCTGGATTACTCCACCGCCATCTTCGACGGACGCGGCCAGATGGTGGCTCAATCCGCCCAGCTGCCCTTCCAGATGATGACCATGTCGGCTCCCCTGCAGCAGTTGATCGACAGCGACTACGCCTGGGACGAGGGCGATGTGGTACTGCTGAACGATCCCTATGCCTGCAATGCGCAGCACCTCCCGGATTTCATGACCTTCCGGCCCGTATTCGGCGATGGCGAGTGCGTCGCCTTCTGCGGCGCGGTGGCGCACATGGTCGATACCGGCGGCGGCGCGGCGGGCAGTTATCTGGCCAGCGCCACCGAAATATATCAGGAGGGCCTGCGGCTGCCGCCCCTCAAGATCATCCGCCAGGGCACCGAGAATCGCGAACTGCTGGACCTGATTGCCCTCAACGTGCGCGAACCCCTGAAGGTTCTTGGCGACCTGGCGGCCATGAGCGCCTGCACCCACGTGGGCGAGCGCGTCGTGCAGGAACTGGTCCAGGAGTACGGCGGCGAGCGGCTGCAACAAACCCTGGACGCCATTCTGGACGGTTCGGAACGCCAGTTCCGCCAGCGCCTGAGCCAGGTCCCCGCGGCCACCTGCACCGCCGTCGACTACGTCGATGACGACGGCATCGACGCGGCGCCGATTCGCCTGCAGCTGAGTCTGAGTTTCGCCGACGGCG
>CAXFTV010000580.1:0-11812 GCA_964005845.1 uncultured bacterium | reverse complement strand
TTGGGACGTTAGGGGCTGGGGGGGGGGCCCCTGGCCAAATTTTTGCGCCGTCATTTTCCCCACTGCCGCATTGATGTGATCGAAAAACGCCAAAAGGTGGTGGAGCTGGCACGCACCCACTTTTGCCTGGTCGAGGACCCACTTTTGCAGATTCACCACACGGATGCTGCCGATTTTCTGGCCGCGCCGTGCGCAGACTCCTACGACCTGGTCCTGGTGGATATCCACGATCCCGACGGCATGTCCAGCGCGGTCGGCGCCGAAAGCTTCTTTGCTGCCTGCCGGCAGCGCCTGCACCGCCGCGGCATTCTCTCGATCAACCTGTGGAGCGGGGAACGCGAAGAGGTGCTGGTCAAAGTTCGCCACAATCTGGAGGACCGTTTTGCCCGGCAGGTGCTGTACCTGCCCGTGGCCCGCAAGCGCAACTGCATTGGGCTGGCCTTCAACTACGAACTGCCGCCGGGATTAATAAAGGCGTTGCGCCGCCGTGCCGCCGAACTGGGCCCTCGTTTCGGCATTGAATTCCCCGCACTTTTGCGCGCGTTGCAGAAGGCCAACCCGCGCCAGCTGGGGAGACGTTTCTTTTGAATCCCATTTTTCGCTTTCTGGACGAAAACCGCATAAGCTACGAGCGGGTTGACCACCCGGCGGTGTTTACCTGCGAGGAGGCAGAAGAACGGGTGCCGCCCCTGCCCGGAGTCCACACCAAGAATCTGTTTTTGCGCGACCGCAAAGGTCGGCGTCATTTCCTGGTGGTGGTGGGGTTCGAAAAGCAGGTGGACCTGACAGAGCTCACCCGAATCCTGGAGGTGAGCAAACTGGGCATGGCCTCGCCCGAGCGGTTGCGGCGCTATCTGGGCGTGGAGCCGGGTGCGGTCACCCTGCTGGGGGTTTTCAACGACGCCGAGCAGGCGGTGGAGGTGGTAATCGACGAGCGGGTGTGGGCGGCCCCGGCACTGCAGTGCCATCCCCTGGTCAACACCGCGACCCTGGCCATCGCGCGATCCGACCTCGAGCGCTTCCTGGCGGTCACGGGACATAACCCCCGGGTGTTGGAGGTGCCGGGGCGGTCTGGGTAGGTGCTCGGCCCTGGACTCAAAGCGGTTTTATCGGTTCATTTTGAAGGATTTGCATGCCTGTAAGAATTAAACACTTTACCGTATTTACACGCGCTACTGGCGCGGCAAAAAAGGCCGTGCTACCTCAGGTTTTTTTGTAGAGGTCGGCCACGTATGCGGCATAGCCGTTGTAAAGCTGGGTAGGCACCCGTTCGCCGGTGTCGATGAGGCGCTCGCTGGCCTGGGACCAGCGCGGGTGCGGTACTTCCGGGTCGACGTTGGCCCAGAAATCGTACTCGGCCGAGGCATCGCTCCAGAAGGTGGATGGCTGCTCTTCCAAGAATTCGATCTGCACGATGGACTTGATGCTTTTGAAGCCGTATTTCCAGGGCGCGATGAGGCGGATGGGGGCACCGTGCTGTTTGGGCAATTCGTGGCCGTAGATGCCGGTTACGAGAAGGGTTAGCTCGTTGCTGGCCTCGGCCATGGTCAGGGCCTCGTAGTAGGGCCAGGAGTACCACTTCTGCAGCTTCTGACCGCGGGCTTGATCCGGTTTGTAAAAGCTTACCAGGCGAACGTAGCGCGCCGCCGATAGCGGTTTGACCTCGTCTATCAGGGCCTTGAAGGTGAAGCCGGTCCAGGGCACGGCCATGGCCCAGGCCTCGACACAGCGGAAGCGGTAGAGGCGCTCCTCCAGCGGCAGGCGGCGGACCAGGTCGTCGACGTCGTAGATCCGGGGTTTTTCCACCAGGCCTCTTACCTCCAGCTGCCAGGGGCGGATGCGGAAATTATCCACCAGATTGCGCACCTCTTCCTTGTCTGTAGTAAATTCGTAGAAGTTGTTGTAAGAGGCGGCGACGCGTTCGTCGGTGAGCTTGCGGTCCAGAGTGAAGGCGGGGTTGCGCCGCGCCGGATAGAGGGCGGCGATATCCGGCGGCGTGGGGCGCTCTGGAGCGGTTTCTGCCTCTGGTTGCGCGCCACACCCGGCCAGCAGTCCCAAACCGGCAAACCCCATTTCCTTGAGAAAGGTGCGTCGGTTTTCAAATACGTGGGCAGGCGTGGCCTCGTGCGCGGGCATTTCCCAGCCCCTGGGTATGCGGATGAATGCCATCTGGCTCCTCTCTTTGCGCAGCAGATCGGCGTCTGCAATCTCTTCTTGTAGACCCGTGAGTGGGTGCAGAGATCCCGCCCGGCCTCTGCTCAGCCGAAGGCCCTTACGACATCTGGCGAATCCGGGTCGACTGCAGCACCTTGGGGACGTGCTCCGGTGGGGCGGATGGGCATCTGGTCGTAGGACTCGTAGGCAATGTCGAGATAGGGCGTGTCGACCTTGCGGTTGCCCTCGTGGGAGGAGATCATGACGGCATCGATGATGCCGGTGGTCAGCAGGGTGCGCTCGGGTGGATAGGGGGCCTGACCGGTTTTGAAAAATTGCTGGACATTGCGGCACAAATAGCTGAAATGGGCAAAAGGACCTTCGTTCTGCAGGTAGAACTCGGTGCCGTACACCTGACCGTCGACCCGGGCGGCGTAGGCGAAATCGCTGACGTAGCCATTGAGCATCAAGGTGGCGGTGCGCAGACCATCGGCGTGTTCCATCAGGTATACCAGCGGCTCCTTGGCGTGTTCCTCCATGGCGCCATCGGGTTTGTTGGCGATGGCGCCGCAGGCGGCTGCGGCCAGTTCCTGTGACCACAGTCCCTGGTCGCGCGCCTGCCACACCGCATCGCCTTCGAGGCATTGCACCGAAACCACCCCCTTTTCACCCCCTCGGCGGCGCTCGATCATGCACTGTAGCGTCTCCAGGGCGTGATAGCCATAGGCCTCCTGACCGCCGTAGCCGATGGAGAGCGCCTCTTCTATGGGGGCCTCCTTTTCGTGCTCTATAAAGGGATTGCGCCAGCACAGCGGCAGGGAGGAACCGGCCATGAGGGGGATCTCCAACTCCTGGGCCCGATTCCACATCCAGCGGGCGTCCTGGAAATCGTAGGCGAAGTGCTTGTCGTTGAAAACCGGTACACTGCGGCCGCTTTCGCCGCAGACCCCGGCGATCTGTTCGAAAAAATAGCGCCGCGGATAGAGGTGGCGACCGCGTTCGTTCCAGGGGTAGTCGCCGTGCTCGCCGATCAGCAACACCGCGTCTACGCCGAGCTGATCGCCGCCGGCGTGCAGGGCCTGGCGGATGCTCGGGTAAATCGGCACATTGTACTCGGCGCCGAGAGCGGTGCCGATATCGTCTTCCATCACGTGGTCTATATACATGGAGACCAGGTCGGCTTCGGGCGCGACCAGGCCTTCGTCGGTGGAGCCGCCCTTCATAAATTTGGTGGCGATGACGTCGGCGTGGGCCAGGGGTCGGTAGATGGTGATGATGGCGGCGACGCGGGGGCGTGCGGACATGAGAAATCTCCTTGCAGGCGATATTTTGCTACTGGCGTTGGCAGGCGTTATCGGCGGTCGTACAAACGGGGTTTTTAGCGGCCGCTCTGGCCGCCGCCCTGGACGTATTTAACGCCGTCTCACTCCCGGGCTTTGTTGCAAAGCGCCCAGGGCACGGCTACACCTATAGAAGCCGCCCGTTCCCGAAACGCGCTACCAACCGGATGTGCGAGGCAGGGAAGATAGGCAAAGGAAAAAAAGTGGGCAACCCGAAGTAGAAGGAGCGGCCTCCATTCACTGGTTTTGCCGCTGTTGATGGTGCATATTATAAAGAGGCGCTGCGCCCTTGTGGGGCCGTCCATTTGCGAAAGGAAAAAAATCATGCAAGCACAGAAACGCCAGCGGGTAGGCAGGCGCGGACTCGAAGTCACCCAGTTCAGTCTGGGAGGTACCGGTTTTGGCAATATGTACAACAAAATGGAAGAACAGATGGCCATGGATACGGTGGCCGCCGCCTACGATGCCGGAATCCGCTACTTTGATACCGCACCCCTCTACGGCTACGGTTTGAGCGAAGAACGGCTCGGTGCCGGCCTG
Organism: uncultured bacterium; assembly: GCA_964005845.1. Taxonomy (GTDB): domain Bacteria; phylum Latescibacterota; class UBA2968; order UBA8231; family UBA8231; genus CAXFTV01. Next base: position 7,778 of record CAXFTV010000580.1, on the reverse strand, counting down.
GCGCGCTTTGAACGTGATGAAGTGGCCATCTCCACCAAGGTGGGATATACCCTGGTGCCCATGGAAGGAGAGCGGTCGCTGGACGGTATTTTTATCGACGTACCCGCCCTGGATGCGGTCTTCGATTTCTCCCGCGATGCCATTATGCGATCTCTCGAGCAAAGCATGGAGCGGCTGCAGACCGAGCGCATCGATATCGTTCTGATTCACGACCCCGACGAAGGTGTGACCCTGTTGGAACCCGGCTCCGACCCCTACTCAAAAAGTCACTTCGAAGAGGTCATGGAGCAGACCTATCCGGCCCTGGACGAATTGCGCAGCCAGGGAGTTATAAAGGCACTGGGCCTGGGCATGAATCAGTGGGAAATGCTGGCCGATTTTGCCCGTGCCGGCGACTTTGACTGTTTTCTTCTGGCCGGTCGCTACACGCTGCTCGAGCAGGAGCCCGCGCACCAGTTTCTGCCTCTGTGCCAGGAAAGAGATATCCGCATTATCGTCGGCGGGCCCTACAACTCCGGCATCCTGGCCACCGGGGCCGTCGAGGACGCGCGCTACAACTATGTGCCGGCACCGGAGCAAATTGTGCAGCGAGTGCGCCGGATCGAGGCGGTCTGTGCCCGCCACCAGGTTTCTCTGCAAGCGGCCGCGCTGCAGTTCCCCTTTGGCCATGCGGCCGTGGCCAGCATCATTCCCGGGGCCGGTTCGGGCGCGGAGATTGAGGCCAACATTGCTTTTTTCGAGGAGGATATTCCAGTCGCTTTTTGGCAGGAACTCAAAAGTGAGGGACTGGTGGACCCCGCTGCGCCGCTGCCCGGCCAGGACTGAGATTCACCGGCGACAAATCCCTATTCTATAATTCATTGACATTGATCTCCGAGCTTATTATAATGGAGCAGTAGCGCCTTACAATGCATAAAATTTTAATAATACTACAACTTACCCACGAATCGGGCAGGAGGGAGCGCGAGACCACGTCGATTGTGGAGCGCAAGGATTGGACCGTGGCAAAAGGCGCGCGTATGAACCAGAGTCGCACGACTCCTTTCTATTGAACAAAATTTTGGCCCCCAAATTTTCCTAGCCTCCCACTTCATGGGAGACCTTAACCCAAGGATACGCCCCATGAGACGCAGAGATTTTCTCAAGGCTGCCGGCCTCGTCGGAACCAGCTCGCTGTTAAAGCCAGACCTCATTTTCGGCAGTTCCCGGCAAAGCGCCGCTTACTTTCATCTGCATCCCTTCGTCGAAGCCCACCCGGAGGCCGTTTTTATCAAGATGACCTCGGTTTCGGACAGAAGCGCCGCCGCCGAAAAGAACGGCGCCGGTTATGAGCTGGCGAGCGAGTTGTTCTTCGCCAGCGACAGCGAGGGGCACTCCACGGCCAGCAAAATTGCCATCAAGCCCAATATTACCTGCCTGGGCGGCGGTTTTGCTCCGGGGCGCATGGGCATTGTCACCGATGCCGACTTCGTCGCTGGTCTGATCGGCAGCATGAAGGACAACCTGGGACTGGACGGGAGCCAGTTCTATATGCGCGAGGGCAATCACCTGGGCGATGCCTACTGCCCGGAAAACCAGGCGCTGGCCTGGTACGGTCCAATGGCGGAACAAGTGGGCGCCCACCTGCTGGACTTCGACAGCGGTCGGATGATGGCCGATGTAGCTCTGGCCAACCTGGAAGAGGGGTCCGAGGTCATCTGGAGAGAGGTGCCCAATGGCGTCATTTTCAACCGCATTGGCTATGTGGCACCAATGAATGCGCCCGACGCGTTCAACCTGAACATCGCCAAGTTCAAGGCCCATGGTATGGGCATTACCCTTACTTCCAAAAATTGGCAGGGTACCAATATTCATCCCTATGTGCACTACTGCGAGAATTTGAGCCAGCTGACGCGGGGCAAGCCCGAGTCCTTCGTCGCCGACGTGCACCCCGATTTCAAGGACAGTGTCACCGCCCTCCACGCGCAACATCTGGAGAGCGGTGTTCCCCGCTGGGACCGCCCCGGCAGCAATTTTAACAGCGGTTGGGGCATGGAGGGATGGGTGCAGAAGACCCTCGACAACCTGTCGGCTTCGAATATGGATCTGGCCATGATCGAGGGGATCTACGGCCGCGATGGGAACTGGATGGACGGTCCCAACAATGGCAAGTCCAAAGACTTCATGAGCAACGTGGTCGTCTTCGGCCGCAATCCGATCAAGGTGGACATCATCGGCCACTGGCTGGCCGGCCACGAACCGGGAAATTTCGGCCTCTTCCACTCGGCCGTGACCCGCGGTTTGAGCGATACCGTGAATCCCCACCAGATTCCGGTATATGGCTGGGAGTCGGGGGCGCCGGTGAGACAGTCCCTCGATACCTTTGAGCGCACCGCGCTGATGACCTACTACCTGCGGCGCGACTACGCGGGGCAAGATGAGTCCCACTGGCACATGGTCGACGAGCCCTACGAATATCCCACACCCACCGCCGTCCTGGGCGATCCTTCGACGACGCCGCAAAGCTACGTTTTGTCCCAGAACTATCCCAACCCCTTCAATGCCTCGACGATGATCGAATACCACCTGCCGCAGGCGAGCAATGCCCGCATCGAGATCCTGAACGTCCGGGGACAGGTGGTGGAGGTGCTGCGGGACGGCTGGCATGGGGCCGGTTCGCACGTGGCCAGCTGGGATTCCGGTCGCCGGGCCACGGGGACCTATTTCTACCGCTTTCTGAGTAATGGATTCCAGCAGTCGCGCAAGATGTTGCTGGTGCGGTAGGGGCATCTAAATCCTTAAGAGGAGCTTACTAATGAGGAAATCAAAGAACAACGGCGTTGTTCTATTAACCTTCTTTCTAGTGGTTGCCCTGGGATTTAGCAGCGCGTCGGCGCAGCAGCAATCACCTGCCCCGGCGGATAGCCTCGATGCGGCAGCCGGGGCGGGCGCAACCACCTCCCAGGACCTGGTGAAGGCAGTAGTAGACTCACTCAGTCCGGAGGTGATTGCCCAGCTGGTCAAGTCGATTAATCCGGTGGTCACGCCCAACAATACCCGCTTGACCATTGTGCCGACGGCGCGCTCGCTGGCGGCTGGAACCGGATACGTCGAGAGCATGATGCTTGTCTTGTGGTCAGTGGGATATGGTCTCAGCGACAAACATGCCGTCCTGGCGGGGGCATCTTTGATTCCGGACGTTGAAATGGACGATCAGCTCTTGTATTTCGGCACCAAAAGTTCGCTTTACAAATCAAAGTCGACGCAGCTGGCTGCCGGCCTGATGTCGGTTGACCAGGAGTTTTTAAACGATCGACTGAGTGCCCTCTATGCCGTGGCCACGCTCGGCAACACCAACGCCGCGCTGAGCCTATTTTTAGCTTACGGGTTCGAGGGGAGCGAGATGGCCGAAACGCCCTTAATAGTTGTAGGTGGAGAACGACGGCTGGGACGCAGGACCTATTTCGTCGGTGAACTACCCTTCTACGATGGAAAAATGGTATTCCCTTTACTCGGGATCAGGCGCTATTCGGAGGACGGGGGGGCGCACTGGGGCTACACCTTTCCCTACTTTATCTACTATTCTTTCGGGTTCGGCGGCAACTAGGGGTGATCCCTACTGTATCGGCGGCGGCGTGCGTGATAGAATAGAGTAACTGCTGTCCCCGAACTACCCGGGTTCCTTCAACGCCTCGACGATAGACAATGGACCTGTGCCGCAGGAAATCCGCGTCTGCGCCGAGAATCCGGCAAGTGGAGATGTTTTCTATGAGAATCGCTTCGTTGTTGCTGCCGCTGCTGGCTTCCTGGGCACTCCACGCGCAAGAATTGCCGCATTATACTTGCTTCCAGACCGCCCAGGCACCGCTCATCGATGGCAAGGGCGACGACGAGGTCTGGAACCAGGCCATGGTGGCCGACCTCGTCGATGTCAGCGATCTGACCGGCAACCGGCAGCACGCCTACCCCACCCATTTCCGCATGCTGTGGGACCAGGAGCGACTTTACGTCCTGGTCGTTGCCACGGACCAGGATGTATGGTCGGTACTCGAGGGCCGGGACGCGCATCTGTGGAACGACGAGGTCCTCGAACTCTTTGTCGACCCCGACGGCGACGAGGAGAACTACCTGGAAATCGAAGTCAATTCACTCAATGCGGTTCTCGATCTGCTCAAGACCAGCCCCCGGGGGAACTCGTACTGGGATTGGGATCCGGAGTATCTCACTGCCGTACATGTAGAGGGCACTATCAACGACCCGTCCGACGAGGATAGATACTGGAGCCTCGAAATGGCCCTGCCCTGGTCGCTCTTCGATGTCGATTTGTTGGATGTCCTGGGAGACCGCGCCCTGCCGCCCCAGCCGGGCGACCAGTGGCGTTTCAATATTTACCGCTACGAGCGTCTGCGCGCATCAGGCGAGGAAACCCATATCGAATACAGCGCCTGGTCGCCCACCGGCGAAATCAATTTTCACCGCCCCGACCGCTTTGGCATCGTCGCCTTTGCCGCCGGCGCCACGGCTGTGACGGATTTCACCTGGGCTCAGGTGAAGGAGGCGCTCCGATGAGGTGGGTGCGGCCGGGAGGATGGGCGGCTCTGCTGCTGGTGCTATCCGCCGTGTGGCTCTGGGCTGCGGGGGCAAATATCGCCCCCGACGCCGTGACCCGGGCGACCCAGGGCTACAACACCTATGCGGGCGAGCTGGCCTTCCTGACCGATGGCCTGACGCTGGACAACAGCGATCGGGCCGGGGTCTTCGCCTGGCCCACCAAAGGCAATCTGATCTTCCAGTTCGATACCCCTCGTTCCGTTGCGGGGCTGCGTCTTCGGGTGGGTGCGGACGCGGGTTCCTATGGGGCGCTTGCCTACCTGGGGGCCGAGTTCGGCGAGAGCGGCCAGACGGAAACTACCGACGAGTCCCTGGTCGCCGATGCCTACGACTTCGATTTTCAAGCGGACACCTGGGTTGAGCTCATCTTTCCCGCTGTTGCCGAGACCGACTACATCGAGCTCATGACTCAGTCCGGCGCCGAGTTCTACGAGATCGAAATTCTCGCCGCGGCACCGGAGCCGACCGTGGTCCGGGCTCTTTCCTGGGGCCAGATCAAGCAGCGCTAGGCACTTCTGGCGGGCGGTTCTTCCCCTCGACCGCGAACCGGCCCCGCGCTCATTGCGGAGCGCTGCAAGGCATCCCCGGCGTCGCTTGATCGGAGGTTCCGCAAGGCGCTAATTACCTTGTGCGATTTGACCAGGCGCTAAAAAAAATCCTATAAAGATTGGAATAAATATGTCTGCCCAACTCCTGGCGGGAGTCGGCGGTGCCCATATCACGCCACCTATTGGCTTTTCCATGGGTGGCTACGGCGCGCGTCAACAGGGCGCCCAGGGCGTCCATGACCCGCTTGAAACCCACGTCCTCATGCTCGACGATGGCACGACCCAGGTAGTCATCATCGCCAGTGACCTGCTCGGTCTGCGGGCACCGCAAGTGGCGCGGGTGCGGACTCTGGTCAGTGCCGCGACCGGGGTGCCGGCCGGGCACGTTTTTCTCGCCTGTTCCCACACCCACGGCGGTCCCCTGATGTACGATGATTTCGGCGCTATCCCCGCCGCCCACGAAGCCTATCTGGAGACCCTGTACCACTATATCGCCGGAGCCGCCCAGCAGGCGGCGAATGGCCTCATTCCAGTACATTACGGTTACGGCCGCCAGGAGGTAAAACTGGGCGCCAACCGCCGCGAGCGCCAGGCCGACGGCAGCACCCGCATCGGGGTCGATCTCCAGGCCCCGGTGGCGCCCTGGACCGATGTCGTATTTTTCAATCGGGCCGCGGGCGGCGGCACTTTGGCCCTACTGTATCAGCACGCTGTTCACGGCACCTGCTTGGTGGGTGATAACTACCTGTTCACCGCCGATACGATGGGCTATGCGATGCACCATATCGAAGAACGACTGGTCGGCTCGACCGCTTTGTTCCTCAACGGCTGCGCCGGCAATATCAACCCCTATCCGCGCGGTACCTTCGAGCTCGCCGAAAAGCACGGGAATCGGCTGGGAGCCGCGGTGCTCAAGGCGGTCGACAAAGCCGGGGAAATGCGCGAAAAAGGCCGCCTCTGCTGCGTCCAGCACAACTTTGAGCTGCCTTTGGAAGCCTCCGAGTCGCTGGAAAAATGCGACCGCGATCTGCAGCAACTCGAGCGAGAATACCGCAAGCTCCAGGGCGCGCACCACAAAAACTGGAGCCTGGCCCGGCGCTACTTCGCCGCCAAAGAAAGGTTGGCAGCAGCTCGGGATCAGGACGCGGCCACCGGCCTGCCCGTCGAGGTCCAGGTAATCGCCCTGGACGATATTGCCCTGGTGAGTTTGCCCGGAGAGATTTTCGTAGAAACGGGTTTTGCCATTGCCGCGGCCTCTCCCTTTGCCTGCACCCTGCCGGTGGGTTATGCCAACGGCTCGATCGGCTATGTTCCCACCTCTGAAGAAATACCCTACGGTGGCTACGAAGTCACAGATGCCCGGGCCAGGTACCGGGGCAGGAATATACGCGGCGATGCCGACCGGGCGCTGATCCAGGGTGCCACCGCTGCTCTGGCGGCGGCGGCCCGCATCGACGCCTAGCGGGGCGGAGCATCAACTCTGGAGCCGTTTAGCGCCATCGCCCGAAGGGGCTACAGGCACCCCGTTTTCCAATAGCGGTCTATCGTGCCTTTGGGGTGCGAAGAGTTTCGGCAGCTCTCTCAAGATCCCCTCGCATGCCATTGCGCTGTGGACTTACCAGGAATTTCAAGCGGTCCGCGCGTTGGGCTGCCCTCGACAACAGGCGCGCGGTGCGACCACCCTGAAGCACCCGCGTTAAATTTCCCGACTCAGATTTGCGATTGATAGATAGCGTCCACCAGTTCCATGGTTTTGACTGCGTCGGCAAAATTGGTTTCGGGTTCTTTGCCCTGTTGCACGCACTCGATGAAGTGCAGGTTGGTGTCGTACGAACCAAAGGCCCGGTAGTCCTCCTGGCTGCCGCTGAGTGCAAAGGGGTCGAGGACTTCGAGCGCTTCGAGCTGCCCGTCGGCAAAGACCTGGCCCCCTTCTTCGGGGTCGCCGAAGAACGAGATGCCGCTGCCGTGGACTTCGACGGTAAAGGCGCGCCGACCGGTCATGAAGTTGACCAGCAGGAGCCCGGTGACGCCGCTGCTGAACTTGACCAGGGCCAGATGCAGGTTCCAGTGTCCTGCGTCCAGGCGGCGCGAATCGCTGGCCACGCTTTCTACTTCGCCGCCGCACAAATAGCGCAGCGTATCCACTGCGTGGATACCATCGCAGGTGAGGATATCCATGGCACCGCGGTAATAGGGGCCGCCGCCGGCCGTGTTTTTGTAAAAGCTGGCGTGGGCGGTGTGGACCGGTCCCCTGTGGTGGCACCGGGCCAGGCCATGGCGGATCAGGGGGGCGAAGCGGCGTTGAAAAGTGACGCCGGTGAGCACTTTGTGCTTGCTGGCTAGAAGCGCCAGCTGACGGGTTTGCTCGGTGGTGACGGCCGGTGGCTTTTCGATGAACAGGTTGCAGCCCATTTCGATGACGGTGGCGGCGATATCGTAGAGGTGGTGCGGTGGCATGATGGCGTAGACGGCGTCGGGTTTTTCCCTTTCGATCATGTCCACCGGATTGGTATAGCGTCCGGCGATACTGTACTTTTCAGCGGTCTGGTGGAGGCGCTCTTCGTTCAGTTCGGCGACGGCGACGATTTCAGCGGCGGGGATGTCGGCGAGCGCCGGGTAGTGGGCGCTGAGGGCGCGGCC
>CAXFTV010000579.1:0-5881 GCA_964005845.1 uncultured bacterium | reverse complement strand
CGCAGTCAGTTGGAAGGGTGGGTTGAGTCGGGCGTTATTCCCCGGCAATGGAAAGAGGCCGACCGGCGGGAGGTGGCGCGGAGAATGGAGGCACCCGAGCTAGAAGCGGATATCCGTTTCAGAGGGGCCATCGCCGCCCTAACACAGGGCAAGCGCGAAGTGGCTATTTCCAGATTAAAAGAGGCATTCAAGCTGGATCCGCAAAACTGGATAATTCGCAAACAACTGTGGGCTATCGAAACCCCGGAGGCATTTTATGCGGCCGAAGTGGACTACGCCTGGCAGCGCGAACGGGTAAAGAGGGAGGAGGAGGGAATTTGAGGCCTGAGTTTCCGTAGGTAAGCTTTTTGCAAAGGCATGATGCCGATGGGACCGCTTTTGAAAGCATCCCGAGACTTTCGTCGGAAATTGTCTCTTGGGTCCACCATGGATTTTAAGAGGGATTTTGAAAAAGCATGATTCACGCGGACAGCGCCGGCACATTTGTCCGGATGAGGAGGATGGAAATGGAAGAATCGCCGATTGGAATTGGCTTTGTAACCGGGGCCTCGGACTCGGATTTGCGCTTCTTGCGCCAGATGGGCGTCACCGATGTGGTGTCGTCCCTGGGCGGGGTCGAACCCGGGGCGGTATGGGAGTTCGAACCTATGCTGGCGCTCAAGAATAAAGTGGAGAATGCCGGCCTCCGGTTGTCGGTCTTCGAGGGCATCCCGGTGACCGATCGGGTCAAACTAGGCCAGCAGGGCCGCGATCGGGATATTGAAAATTATTGTGAATCGCTGCGCAATATGGGCCGGGTCGGCATTCCGGTCCTCTGTTACAATTGGATGGTGGGGTTCAACTGGCTGCGCACTTCTTTTAGTTCGCCGGCACGCGGCGGGGCGCTGGCCACGGCTTATAACCACGAAGAGTTCCAGCGGGGTCCGCTCACCGCCCACGGGGAGGTGGCAGAGGCATTGCTGTGGGAGACTCTGGAGCACTTCTTAAAAGCAGTGGTGCCGGTGGCCGAGGAGGCCCAGGTCAAACTGGCCATGCATCCCGATGATCCGCCGCTCTCGCCGATCAGGGGGATAGGGCGCATCATGACCTGTCCGGAAAATTTTCAGCGGCTTTTCGATCTGGTACCTGGCTCCTCCAATGGCATGACCTTTTGCCAGGGGTGTTTTACCGAAATGGGGGTGGACGTACCTGCCGCCATCCGCAATTTTGCGGCCCAGGGAAAAATACATTTCGCCCACTTTCGCAACGTCAAAGGGACACCCGAAAATTTCGTCGAAACTTTTCACGACGACGTCGGCAACACCGATATGTACGAGGCTATGAAGGCCTATGTAGACGCCGGTTTTTCCGGTCCCATGCGGCCCGATCACGCCCCGACGATGGAACCCGAGGAAAACGATAATCCAGGCTATGGAAAATTGGGCCGCATGCTGGCTGTGGGTTATATGCGAGGTCTGCTCGAAGCGATTCGCAAATCGGGATGAACGGGTGCGGGACGAGCCATAAAACAAGCCGGGTCGAAGTGGTTGGCATGGACCAGCTTGAAAGCAGTAAAAAAAAACAACCTGATCCCCATCTTTTGCCATCCCTTGCCATTTCAGCAGACCTCTTCTTCGGCGCCCGAAGTGGAGGAGCGATAGGCGGCGTCGAGCATTTCGACCGCGCGCATGGCCGCGGTGCCCGGGGCGTAGTTGGCCTGGGTCTTGCCCAGAATGAGGTCCGCGAAGTTGTTGGGCGGACCATCGCATTCGTAAGCGCCGGCATCGGGGTCAACAGGAACGACGATGTGGTTTTTGTCGTGGCGGCACAACTCGAGGCGGGCGCGTTCGCAGTCCAGCAAGAGCATACCCGCCGCACCAAAAATGCGGATGTCGAGTTGAAAAGGCCGATCCAGAGGAACCGAACCAGCGCCGCTGACTGTGCCGATGGCACCGTTGGAAAAACGCACGCTCATGGCATCGTAAAGTTCGACCTGCGCTCCCGGACCACTCATGGTGCTGAAGACGTGAGTTGCTTCCAGATCGGTCAGCCAGAACAGCAGGCCGGCCGCGTGCGAGAGCTGGGCGTGCCCGTAGCCGCCGTCGGCCTTTAGGGGATCGGCCCAGGTGCTCGCGTCGGGCTGGAAGAGGCTATCGCTGGACTGGCCGCTGAGATCATCGAGGTTTACTTCGGCGCCGCTGAGCAGCGGGCGGATCGGCGAGGCCATATGGCACAGGACGTATTCGATCTTGCCGATGCTGCCAGCCTCTATGAGCTCTTTGGCCCGTTGCACAAATGGTTTGTAATGCCAGCCGTAGGGCACCAGTAAATGCACCCTTTGAGCCGCCGCCAGATGTACTAGCTCACGGGCCTGTGCCGCCCGCGTGGTCATAGGTTTTTCACACATCACGTGCAGGCCCTTTTCCATCGCGGCCCGGGCGTGCTCAAAGTGCAGAGTATGGGGCGATGCAACTACGACTCCGTCGAGTTCGCACTGGCTCAGCAATTCGCGATAGTCCTGGGTGGCGTAGCTAAAGCCGTAGCGTTCTTTGACCTGCTGGAGGGGTGCCTCGCCCAGGCGGCAGACACCGACCAGTTCCACGTCGTCTCGGCGTGCCAACAAGGGCATGTGATTGCTCGTGGACCACCAGCCGGCGCCGATAAAACCCAGCCGGACTTTTTTTGTGGACGTCTTCATTGGATTCCCCTCCTAGGGTATTTTAGGTAGCATCAGTGATTCAGCTGCGCTTAGTTCTCTGGACGGCGAGGGCGAGTCCACTACTGCGCTAGCCCCTTTGAATTGGGACCTGGATTTCGCTGCGGGCCAAACCGCCTTCGGGCGAGTCGATCCCGGCAGCGGCTTCCAGACTCAGGGCGCCCAGGTCGTGGGGTGCATCTTTGAGTCCCGGCCACCTCGTCCACTAGTTGGCCTCTTGGCCAGGGGGTTGCCCCCATTTCAAAGTTGATTAAGTGGCGCAAATCTTAGGCTGACGCACGGATGATAGTTTTTCACTAAACGCTGTAAAAGGATAAATGCGGAGTTGCTTTTTGGGCCTGGATTCAACTGTTCGAGGGTTTTTCAAGTGGTTGACAGGTCCGGACCAATACGACATAATTAAATATTTAAGCTATAAAAAAAAAAGGAGGGATCAAGCCTTTCCCTTTCAACTCTCGTTGGGGATGTGCCGGATGGGTGGGATTTGGCGGCGCAAATTTTAAAAAGGAGTCCGGGATGCTGAGCGCACAGCGGTTTAAAGAAGTAGGCGTAGATGGGGTCAATAGATTTGCCGGGACGGTGAGCGATATGCAGATGCCCTGGAAAGGTCACAGGGCAAAAAAGGTGTACCGGTCCAGCCGGTTGTTATGGATAATGGGTGCGCTAGTGGGTTTTCTGGCGGTAATCGGGCTGCTCTGGGAGCTGAGCCGTCGCCTGGAGTCGGCCGAGGGGGATGGCAATTGAGTATGGCGCGCAAAAAGGTTTTGATTACGGGGGCAGCCGGCAGTATCGGCAAAGTGATGCGTCAGGGGCTGCGGGATCGCTATGAGTTGCGCCTAATGTACCATCGGACCGTATTTCCGGCAGCGGCGGGTGAAGAGGTCTTTGTCTGTGGAATCACCGAATTGGAAAAGCTGGAAGAAGTGGTGGATGGCGTCGATGCCATTGTCCACATGGCCGGCGACCCCCGGGTCGAGGCACCCTGGGAATCGGTGTTGGAGGCCAACATCAAAGGGATTTATTGCCTCTACGAGGCCGCCCGGCGCAGAGGCGTAAAAAGGATCATTTTTGCCAGTACCAATCACGTTACCGGGTTTTACGAGCAGGAGGGAATTTACACCACTGCAGACATGCCCGAGCGGCCGGATAGCTACTACGGTGCCAGCAAGGCTTTCGGCGAGGATCTGGGGCGCTATTATGTGGACGCCTTTGGCCTGGAGGTAATCTGTTTGCGGATTGGTTCCTTCCAGCCGGAAGAGGCGGTGCGGGAGCGGGGAAGCGACAGGATTCTGTCGACCTGGTTGAGCCACCGCGATTGCGTCCAACTGGTCTGGCGCGGCATCGAGGCAAGCGAGGTCAAATTCGGCATTTTTTACGGCATCTCCGGCAATAAACGAGCCTACTGGGACATCCAGAATGCCCGCGATTTGTTGGGCTACGAGCCCGAAGACGATGCCGAGTGCTTCGCCTGAGAAAACTTCTCAGGCACAGGGGCGCAGGGACTGGTTGAACTGCCGGCACAGCGTCTTGAGGTGAGCGACTTTATCGCGCCCAAGAAAAACCAGGGGGAATGCGGTTTTGTTGTGCCACAATGGTTCTTCCAGGTCTACCCAGCGGCGGCAGGCTTCGCCGTCCGGGGTGCCGGGCAGGGGCGAAAACTCGGAGAGCATCAGGCGAATGCCCAGTTGGTGGGCAAAGTGCATCGAGGCTTCCACCCCTTGGACGTCCTCTTGCGGGTGGGCGATGATGAGATAGGCGGTAATGTGCTGCGGGTCGGCCCCAGCCTGGATCAGGTATTCGACGGCCTGTGCCAACTCGGCGGAATAAACTTTGCCGCCGGTCTTTTTCTGCCATTCGTACGCAGCGCTTTCAAAACCCAGGTAAAAGGATTTAAAACCGGCTTGCACCATGAGGCGAGCTATTTCGGGCGTTATAAAGCGGGCGTTGAGCGCATTCGGGGTATGGAGTTCAACCGGGCTCCGGCGGCGGATCACTTCCTCCAGAAAAGGCAGGAAGAGTTGTTTCTCTTTGAAGAGCAGCGCATCGTCGTAAAAGGCGATGCGTTTTACCCCCCGGCGCTGCAGGAAGTCAAACTCGGCCAGGGCGCGCTCCGGGTGGCCTGAGAAGCCGGGGTAGACCTTGGGTACCGAGCAATAAGTACAGCGGAACGGGCAGCCCTCGGTTAGTTTGATAACCCCGGTTTCCAACTCGGGGTAACCCTCCCAGTAGGGCAACGGATTTTCCCGGGGAACCAGTTGAAGCATTTCCCACAGGGGGTTGAGGTCGAGTCCCTCGACGACCAGGTCCGCTTCCAGCTGGTGCGCGTGGGATGCACAGAGGGTGGCATATACTCCGCCCAGGGCAATTCGGGTCGCAGGGGAGCGCCTGCGAACATCCTCAATAACTTCGCGAACACCGGGATACCAGTAGGTCATTACTGTCTGAATCAGCACCGCATCAAAGGGCGGTTGCTGGGCCAGGAATTCCTGCAGCAAACGGCGCTCCAAGCCAAAGCGGTGGTAGTTTCTGGGGATTTCTGCCAGCGCCCTGGGCAAGGGGACTGGTTCGGAGCGAAAGGAACCCCGTCCCCAGGGATCGACGCGCCGCTCCTCGGAGATGTTCATAGCCGGGTGGCGGCGGTCCAGGTAGTCGAAGAGGCTCAGCTCGGCCCGGCCGCGCAGATGGCCGGCAACGCGCAAGAGACCATAGGGCTTGAGCCAGTAGTCGTAGGCGGTAAAATCGTAAATCGGCGGATTGATAAGCAGTACGCGCAGTCCCATGGACTTAAATTATATCCGCTTTGGCAAGCCTGGCAAGCCTGCGCCCAGAGCGGGCGGATTGTTTTGGGGCAGGTCGGGTTTTTATTTGCCCTCGAAAAATATGGATTCGCGCCTTTAACTTTCTCTTTTTCGCCATCGAAATGATCACCCCTATTCTACTAGCAGCCAGTGCCGCACTGGGGGCTTTTATCGGCTTTGCCACCAATGCCCTGGCGATCAAATCGTTGTTCCGGCCCCTGCAACCGCGCTGGTATACTCTGGGGTGGCAGGGGGTAATTCCACGCAACAGACAAAAGCTGGCAGACAATATTTCGCGCGTGGTGGGGGAGGATCTGCTGGGAGGGGATTACCTGCTGGAGCAGGTGCAAAGCGAGCGCATGCAGGAGAATTTGCATCTGTTTATCGG
>CAXFTV010000578.1:0-3754 GCA_964005845.1 uncultured bacterium | reverse complement strand
TTTCAAGTTGCAGGAAAGATTGGTATGAATCTAGTTGGACGGAGAGTAAATTGGGCATTTCGACGATTTCTTTAATTTTGCCAAAAGATCGCCTGTCAATAATTCCGTTCATTTTACTCAAGATCAAAAACTCCTTCTTGCGGATTTAAGCCAAAAGCCCACAGAGTCGTATATTGCCCACCCTTTTTGGTAGACTTTCAACATCCATGAGCTTTCAACAGATGCACTGCAGAAGATTATACTATCAGCAGAAAATCTATTAAGGCTTCTCCTTTATTTGATCTCTACGGTACCTCCAGCTTCAGTCAAACGCGCTTGAATTTCTTCAGCCTCCTGTTTGGTAACGCCCTCTTTGAGCGGATTGGGCGCTTCGTCAACCAGAGCCTTGGCTTCCTTGAGCCCCAGACTGGTAATCTCGCGGACGGCTTTAATCACTTGAATCTTTTTGTCGCCAGAACCTGTAAGAATTACATCAAAGGAATCCTTTTCTTCCTCGGCTGCCGCTTCTCCATCGCCGCCAGCGGGCATAGCTCCGGCCATCATAACGGGAGCGGCTGCAGAAACGCCAAACTTATCTTCGAGGGCTTTGACAAGTTCGGCAAGTTCTAGAACGCTGAGGGCACCTATGCTCTCGATGATTTCATCTAGTTTGGAATTTGTTGCAGTTTCTTCGGTCATTATTAAGCCTCCATATGTGTTTAGCCAGGGTAAAAAAACCCAATTTTATTTCATTATCAGAGATCTTCGCCACTCTCTCCACGCTGCTGTTTTTCAATAGCAGAAATAACCCCTACCAAATTTGCCAAAAGGGCATTTAGCACACTTGCCAAACCACTAAGAGGGGCCTGGATCGTGCCGACGGTCTTGCTGAGTAATTCCTCGCGGGATGGAAGGGATGCCAGAGCTTTAACCTGATCGGGAGAAAGAACCTGGCCATCTAGAAATCCCGTCTTAATGACGATTTTTCCGCCGTTATCGACAAATTTTTGTAGAATCTGGGCCGGTGCAAGAGGATCTTCCCGGGCGGCTGCTATGGCCGTGGGGCCCTCTAAAAATCCATCGAGACCAGACATGCCAGCAGCTTCGACTGCTTTTTTGGCGAGGCGATTCTTGACGACTTGATAATCGACCGAAGCTTCGCGCAACTGGTTGCGCAACTCGCTGACGGAAGCGACATCTATTCCAGTAAAATCGGCAAAAACTAGAGCCTTAGAATCGGTAAACATCGAAGTCAATTGGTCGACCATTGCTATTTTTTGAGTAGTGGGCATCTCAATATCCTCATTTTCATTTTCCCAGTACCACCCTTCGCTTAAATGGCAACTATACCTGGATCAATCCTAACGCCGGGCCCCATCGTCGAGGATAGTACCAATTTTCGCACGTACTGCCCTTTGGATGAAACGGGTTTTGCCCTGAAGATCGCTTCGGTAAAAACTTTGGCATTTTCGATCAAAGCAGTTTCATCAAAGGACAGTTTGCCTATGGGGCCCTGGGCGTTATTACCCGATTTGCTATCGGCCCGGAATTCAATACGTCCGGCTTTAGCTTCTTTTACAGCTTGCTGAATTTCCCTTGTAACAGTGCCGCTCTTGGGGTTGGGCATCAAGCCGCGTGGGCCGAGAATGCGCCCCAGTTTACCCACCTGGCCCATCATATCAGGCGAGGCAATAACCATGTCGAATTCGAGCCATCCGCCCTGGATTTTTTCAACCAAATCAGCACCGCCGACATGATCCGCACCTGCCTCTTCAGCTTCTTTCTCAAGATCTCCTTGCGTGAGTACTAGTATGCGCACATTCTTGCCAGTTCCGTGGGGCAACATGACGGTACCACGCAAAATCTGATCGGCCTGCCGCCCGTCAATTCCGAGATTAAAGGATAGCTCTACGGTCTCGTCAAAAGCTCTTTCAGGAGTGGACTTAAGTATGCCTACACCCTCTTCGAGACTATAAAGATTCCGTGGGTTAACGCCCTCCTGGACTTGCCTGTATTTTTTTCCTCTGCGCATAGGATTTTCCTTATGATGATACCGTGAGTCCCATACTCCGGGCGGTGCCCGCAATCATGGACATGGCAGCCTCCAAGCTAGCGGCATTCAAATCGACCATTTTGCTTTCGGCTATTTCCTGGATTTGGGCAGTGGTGACCGAACCGACCTTTTCGGTATGGGGAACGCCAGACCCTTTTTCAATACCTGCTGCGCGCTTTAAGAGCACGGCAGCAGGGGGAGTTTTGGTAATAAAGGAGAAACTGCGATCGGCAAATACGGTAATTACCACGGGTATAAGCAGACCCTGCTTATCCTGAGTTTGAGCATTGAAGGCCTTACAAAATTCCATAATATTAACGCCATGCTGTCCCAGGGCGGGACCAACAGGAGGCGTTGGATTGGCCTGACCTGCGGGCACTTGCAGCTTAATTTGAGCCAAAACCTTTTTAGCCATACCTTAATTCTTCCTCATGCAGTATTAAGCAGTGTGCCACCCCAAAAAAGGATCATTGATCGGCTTCATCTGCTAATTCAATTTGTAATACATCCAATTCAACCGGCGTCCCCCGCCCAAATATGCTAACCATAATTTTTACGCGCCGCTTTTCAGGGATTAATTCTTGAACGGTGCCGATAAAGTCTTTAAAGGCTCCATCGTTTACTTTTACCTGCTCACCGACAGAAAATGGAATATCATCTACTTCTTTGGCATTCCGCCGGTCGATGTGACCGAGAATGTGATCAATTTCTTCTTGGCGCAGGGGCTGAGGTTTGCGCCCTGGGCCGACAAAATTAGTTACGCCGGGAATATTTGTCACGAGATGCCAGGCATCTTTAGACATTTCCATTTCAACGAGAACATAACTGGGCAAAAACTGTTTTTGGGTTACTGTCTTTTTCCCACCACGCATTTCTACGACTTCTTCGGTGGGGACAACTACTTGCGCAATAGCTCCGCTCGCAGCCGCTGCTTCAACAAGAGATTCAAGGTATGTTTTTACTTTGTTCTCGTGCCCCGAATAAGTGTGCAATGCGTACCAATGCTTTGCCATAAAGGACAATCCTGTGCTATAAGACCAACTCGCAGAGCGCCCAATTAGCGGCGTTGTTATTCGCCGCTAATTGGGCGCTCTTGAAAAGGGGTTGGTTCATAATAGAATCTATTGGCCGAGGAACAAATTCCAAATTTGGGAGATAATTAAGTCGAAAATACCAATGAATATTGCAAATGCGATAGAAAAAACCAGCACGACGCCAGTGGAACGAATTAATTCATCGCGCGTCGGCCAATTGACTTTCGAAAATTCGACGCCAACTTCATTTGCAAAAGTCTTAAGTTTAAGCCACATTCCCTTTGCCAGTTATGCTTGAAAAATTCCTTAGCTTGCGGTTCAAAATTGCCATTGTTGAATTGGCAGGCCTGGCAGGACTCGAACCTGCAACTTCCGGTTTTGGAGACCGGCGCTCTACCAATTGAACTACAGGCCTACCCTTTACCGGGTTTCTTTATGCGCAGTATGTTTACGGCAAAAACGACAGTATTTTTTTTGCTCAATCCGCCCTGGCTGCAATCGCCGGTTCTTAGTAGTCGTATAATTGCGCTGACTGCAGACTTCGCACTCCAGAGTTATTTGATCGCGTGGCATCCCAACCCTTACGGTGTACCGAAATGGAGGAAAAACTGGAGCCGATGACCAGGATTGAACTGGTGACCTCGTCCTTACCAAGGACGCGCTCTACCGACTGAGCTACATCGGCTTT
>CAXFTV010000577.1:0-5633 GCA_964005845.1 uncultured bacterium | reverse complement strand
TCGGAGTGGGGGGGGGGGGGTGAGGCAGGGCTTTGGAATCTTCGTCAGCGGCGAGAATCCCACCGGGAAAAAGGTCTTCCTCGTCGAGATCTACGCCTTCCTCGGCAAGAAGATCCCCCAGACTATCAAGCAGGTCGGCGTCTTCGTTTTGGGAAGTGTCGCCATTGGCAGAATTAGTTAACTCGTCTGGGTCCAATTCAGCCATACAAAATCCAGATCTGCAGGGTGAAAAAAAGAGATTAGTTAGTAATAATAGTGGCTTTAACATTAATCCCTGTCAACCTATAATTTAACCCGAGCAAAAGTTATTCGAAGGGCGGGGTGGCGGCGCGTAATTTTTAAAGAATTAATGAAAAATTGAACCAAAGCCACCTGGTGGCGGCAGATACTTTTCCGAATCGTTTTGCAAAATGGTTGACTGATTTCTTTTAAGTCTATATGTTCCAGTGGATTATAATGCATGGAATAGGAGTGCGCAGGGTCTAAAGGGCAATTTTAGGGCGATTTTACAGGAGTATTAGCAATGCAATCTAGAACTTTGAAAGATCTGCTGGATGAAAGTTTTTCTAGTTACGCTGAACGCACCGCCATCCGCGTCTTGCAGCCGCTGAATGCAGGAGAAAAAGGGCGCCTGGCCTACAGGCCCATGTCCTACCGAGAATTGGAAGATTTGCGCAATCAACTGGCAACCGGTTTGAACGGCCTGGGCTTGGTAAAAGGGCAGCGCATCGGGATCCTAACCGATGGGGGCATCGAACCCCTGGTAGTTTTCCTGGCTGCTGATATATTGGGTGTTGCGTCAGTTCCACTATGTAGTAAATCTCCCCCTGAGATTCTCGTCCATAACATCAATCATTCGGAGGTGGGGGTCCTGGTTGTGGATGCAAAAGGCTACGAACTTTTGGAGTCCATCAGGCCATCTCTGGAACATCTCTCAAAGGTCATCCTCACCGAGGGGGAAAGAGATAATGCCCTGGCCTGGTCCGACTTATTGGTACGCGGCGGGGAGGAATCACCTCCCGCTGTGGAGGTAGACCCCGGCGACGAATCCAAGATCGTATATACTTCTGGATCATCTGGGTTGCCGAAGGGCGTGATCCAGACCCACGGGAACATCGTAGCTAATATAGAGGAAATCTGGGATGTCATCAGCGAGCGCGAGTCTTTGAGGATGTTCAAGTCGGCACCCGATTACCATTCAATGGGGGTGCTGAACATCTACTATCCTCTGGCGAAGGGATGGGAGTTAGATCTGGCTCGTTCACCAGACCGCGTTCTCAGTGATATCCGCTATTCAGAACCAGATGCTTTTGTGACCGTTCCCCTAATTCTGGATAAGGTGTATGGCAATGTGCGCAAGGAAATTGGTGCTGGTGGTTTTAAGGGGAATCTGATTGCCCGGGCGGTATTGGCCAAGGAAAGATTGGCCCGTGGCCAGGCCGGATTGTCGGACAGGTTGGTTCATGCGGCAATCGGCAAGAAAATTATCGAGAAAATTCGCGCGGCTCTTTCCAATAGAGTCGGGAGTCGTCTGCAAATGCTTATCGTCGGATCTGCCAAGGCCGATCCGGAAGCGCTGGATTTTTTTCAGGAAGTTCTCGATATCACGACCTTTGAGGGATACGGTACGACGGAATGTGCACCCTTAATAGCGGCCAACCACCTGGGGGGGCGCAAGACTGGTACTGTGGGGCGCCCGCTTCTCGAAGTCGAGTTGGTGGATTCGCAGGGCGAAAAAGTAGGAGGCGGAAATCCGGCCACCAATACTTTTCAAGGCAGTGGTGAAAAAGTGGGTGAATTGCGGGTGCATGGTCCCAATGTCATGAGAGGATATCTCAATGATTCAGAGCAAACGGCGAAAGTTCTGGTTGAGGACCAGGAGGGGAAGATCTGGTACTGCACCGGCGATCTGTTCAGCATGGACGATGAGGGCTTTCTGACTTTTCGAGGGCGGATGGGGAGGCAATTCAAGCTCAGGAATGGCGAATTTGTCAATCCGGAGGTGCTCGAGCTAATTTATGCGCGCTCTGCACTCGTCGAGCACGTCTTGATCTATGGCGATCAGAGTCGCAACTTTCCCCTGCCGCTGGTGGTAGTAGACGTGGAGGAGGCCGCCAGGCAGACGGATATTCCCGGTTTGCCCTTGGATGACGAAGAGGGTCTGCGTTGTCATCCGGCGCTGGCCGAGCGGATTCGCGAGCAATTCTTGCAGGAGGCCAATGCTGCTGGTTTGCCCGCCTATGAACGCCCCCAGAAAGTTTTGCTATTGCCCGAAGCATTGAGCGAGGAAGCCGGGACTTTGACCAGAGGTCTCAAAAAGGTCGTCCCCAAAGTTATTTCGGAGCGCTACGAAGAGCTTATCGAAAAGACCTATGCGGCCGGGTGATTAGCTTTTTCGGGGTGCGCGGTTGTAGCGAGCGCACTTTGAGTAAATCCACGAGAGACTTCATTGCATTAGTTCGCGATAAAGATTGTGTAACAGAACTTTGTTGTCTCCTCCTGCATAGATCATTTTGCCCCCCATGCGGCTGAATGTCTTGCAAAATCTGTGATAATAAGCAGGGTTGTCCTTGGGGGGGTCGCCGCGCGACCAGTCCCACTCTACTGGGGCTAGATCATTTACTGCTATAAAGGGCTCTATAATATCCCGACCTTCCCGCAAGCGCAGGTTATTGGCAAATGAAAGGGCTTTTTCAAAGATTTGGGGGGCCATGATGGCGGAGCCGATAGAGAGAAAGACTCCGCCGTCCATCTGGCCAATACTGTTGACAAAAACGCGGTAGTCGATGTCTGCTCCCCGACCAAGGGCCGCACCATTTGCAAAGTGGTGGTTGTAGATAATATCATAGCCAATGCCTGGATGGACTGTGAGTGGAATGCGCAGTCGATAGGCATTGGCAGTGAGTGAAAATTCTTTGTGGGGATGGGGAGTTGCCCAAAAGCCCACCGGCAGATCAAAGCGGACCATGGCTTGCAAGAGTTCGGCTCTGGCGGGTATCAGACTATCGTCGGAGGGCGCGCGAGCCCAGGCTGCCAGACTAGCGGCAAGTTCACAGCGGTCGGGAATTTCGCCACCATCCTCGCATATAAATTTGCCCAGCGATTCGCCATATCCCATGTTCTGTAGAGCGCCCAGCAGGACGGCCAGATGAATATGACAGCCGGTTTCATTCCAGGCGCCGAATGTCCCGCTGGCCACATTTGTTCGCACGTCTTCCTCCGAGCATCCCTGGAAGGCGTATTCCCAGTCGTGGATCGTAGCGGCGCCATTGGTGGCCAAATGGGTGATCCAGCCGGCTTCTGCAAGTTGGCTAACCAGGGGGCCCAGGCCGTTTTTTATAAGATGTGCTCCATAGGCTAGAACGACTGCGGCATTGGCCCTTCGGGCACTGCGGATATGCTCGGCGATCAGGCGGATCTGAGGTTCCAAGGGACCGGGATCTGGTGGTGGGGCCTGCGGATTCAAGCGGATTTCGTCCACGTGAAATTTGCTTTCACGCGCAGTCAGGGGTTGCAAGTTGAGGCATAGAGGGTCCGCCTGTTCATAGGCCATGTCGTGCTATCTCCCTGTGACGCCGCTTGATTTGTGCCGGGGGGGCTGTTCCGGTAGCGCCAATTTGCTGTACCGTTATGGAGGCCACAATATTGCCAATATCTGCCGCTTCCAGCAGCGTGGTGCCTGCACTTAGTGAGGCCACCAGAGCTGCCGAGGCGGAGTCGCCGGCGCCAACCGGGTCGGTCGGTCCGTCGACTGAGAAAGATGGCGCGTGATCGACCCGGGGGCCATTGGCGACGAGCATGCCTTTTTCTGCAAGGGTCAAAAAGACCGGGCAACAGGCTTTAGTCGATAGGGCGTGGGCATGTTCGGTAGAGTCTTTAAAAGTTGGTTTTAGGCGTCCTCTGCCCACCGCCCGGGCGGCCTCAAATTGATTGGGTTTGAGAATCATGTGCTCAAATAGGTGGATGTGTTCTCGCGAGTCGACCAGGACGGGCAGGTCGGGCCGGCAACGGGATTCGCCTATGAGGAATCTGCGCATTCGGCTGGTCAAAACCCCGCAGTTCGGGGTGCTGACTTGATCCACGATGACCAGGCCGTCCCAGATATCCAGATGGTTGCGGATATAGGCCATCATTTTATTCTGGATGGCAATCGGCGTGGATCTGCGATTCTTGATGTCCAAGCGCTCAAGTTCAGAAATTGCGTTTGGATTCCTGGCTCCTGAATCGACGTAACAAGGTTTGCCGTAGGTTGGAGTAAATCGGTCTGGGCAGGGGAAAAAACCTTCGAGTATCAAGTTTAGGTTGACCATGGCTCGGCGCAACTCATAGCCTTCTCCATCATCGCCGCAGAATCCCACTATGTCCACCTTATCAACCCCTAAGGCCTTGAGGTTAGCTGCTACGGTGCCGGCAGCACCCGCATAGCGCCGGGTGCGGACAACCTGATAGCAGGTTTTGCCAGTCTCGATGGACTTTTCATCTAATATCGGATCGCAGTCGAAATAGGCGTCGAGGAAAAAATCGCCTACAACTCCAATGTGTAAATTCTTGAAGGTATGAATAATATCTTGTAGTCTCTTCCCGGTTATCACAGCGGACTCTTTGCTCCGTGAGGCGGCAGATTTAGGTGTTTTATCGAGAATGGTCTGCAATTGGGGGTGCGAGCTTCTCATGACAACTGGCACTGTTGCGCATCGAATTGTACAAGGGGGTGGCAACGATGTCAAGATAGAGAAGAATCTCGCCGTGCGTTTTTGTGATACAAGGCTATTTTTTGCGGGAATAGGGTGGCCTGTATGGGCAAGAGGGCGCATGTGAGCAGCGCGCCGAAAGGTGACTGGAAAAGCGTTATTTAGGTTCGCTTATCGAGATAATTTTGGCGTTGCCGGGTTAGTTGCGCTGGCAAAATCCACGCCAAGAGCCACACTTTTGCCCCCGCAAGAGCTTCACGGCCCTTCCCAAGGTTTCAACAGACTTGATTTAAGGCAGCAGGTGATATATCTTTTTCTAGCTTAAGTTACAGTGATTTCAGGCTTTACTGAAATTCCGATAAGGATGGGAGCGAATGACAGTTCGCAAGGTGGTCTTGCCAGTGGCGGGCTTGGGCACGCGCTTATTGCCCGCAACCAAATCTCAACCCAAGGAGATGTTGCCGGTAGGTTGCAAGCCTGTGGTCCAGCACGTCGTAGATGAGATGATGGCCCAGGGGATGAAACAGTTTCTCTTCGTTACCAGCCGGAAGAAACGATCCATTGAGGACTATTTCGACGATGATCCCGAACTCAGTACTGCCCTCGCCGCCAAGGGGCAATCCGTCGACGAACTAGAGTGCGGCGCCGAGGGAATTAACTTCTATTATGTCAGGCAGCGCCGGGCTTGCGGAAATGGGGATGCCGTTCGTCTCGCCGCCGAATTTGTCGGCGGCGAGTCCTTCGTAGTCGGTTTCGGCGACACCATAATCTATTCGCCGCATCAGCATCAGGTAGTCGAGCGCATGGTCGCCGCGCACGAACTCCATGGAGCGAGTGCGACAATCGGGGTGTGCGAGGTGCCCTATACAGATAGTAGCAAATATGGCATCGTGCAACCCATAGGTGAGCCGGGCGAAAGTTTTGCTATTGAAAACATCGTCG
>CAXFTV010000576.1:0-11514 GCA_964005845.1 uncultured bacterium | reverse complement strand
TTGGTGATCGAGCCGTTGCCGGTAACGAAAAAGATCATATTGCACCCCGTGGCTACCTGGCCGGCGATGCTTTCCAAATCGTTTCCCGGACTGTCCATAAAATAATAACCCGGTTCCAGGATGCGCTCGCCGTAGTCGATGGCATAGTCTAGGCGCACTTCCGGATGGCGTTTCATCGCTGCGCCAATGGACTTGAGCACGATGTTGTAGAGGCCGCGGAACTTGTTGCCCCCGGAGGGATTGCCCTCGGCCGAAGCGCCGTGCCAGGATACCCGCTCCTTGAAACGCTCTATCATGTGGAGAAATTTTTGCGCCGTCTCCACATCCCTGACATTCTGCAGCATATAGGATTCGGCACCGATTAACTCGTCGGTTTCGGCCAAATTGGCTGCGCCGCCGTAGCGAATTACCTCGCGGGCAACCCAGGAGACCAGAGGGTTACCCGAAATGCCGGAAAAAGCATCAGAACCGCCGCACTGAAGAGCGATTTTCAAGTGGTTCAGAGCGTGTTCCTCACGCCGCGCCCGGTTCGCCCCTTCGAACCATTCCCCGATCAGCTTTTCACCCTCTACAAGGTGTGCTTCGAGATTGCCGCCCAGAGTCATGAAATGGTGCACGACCTGATCCAGCGGGTAACGGTTCACCGCCATATAATCCTTCAACATCTGGTTGGTGACCGCCTCGGTGCCGCGATCAACTGCAAGTACTGCCCCTACGTTGGGGTGGACCATAAAGCCAGCCAGAGTGCGGAGCAACAGTTCCCGGTTGTTGGGTGCCTCCAGCCCCCCACCTTCGGTATGCGCTATCGCCACCACGCCATCGAGCGGCGCAAGCTTGGCCGCCTCCCGCATGCGCTCGGCCAGCAATCTAGCATAGGTGGCGGCCTGTGAACTGGTGCCTAGAATGACGATGTAATTCCGCGTCCCCACGCCCCGATCGGGGCCCCGAGAGTAGCCGGAAAAACTACCTCCTTCAGCATAGGTTTCCACCTGTTCGCCGGCCCGATAGTTCGCGTCGTCGAGTTGGTAGCTTTCGATCCGATCCTCGAAGTTGGGCCCGTCCGGCAAGGCAAAATCGAGGCTGCGAATTTCGAGTGCCTCCAGCATGCCCACATTGCACACGTAAGCTCCCGGATCTATGGGACACGTCGCCGCGCCAAAAGGCAATTCCCAGGACAACAGCAACTCGCCGGCCTCGATGGGCTCGATGGCAAAGCGATGGCCCTCCATGATCGTATGATCCAAGCCAAAGCTGCGATCGCCGTAGCGGATGGTGGTGCCGGCCTCCAGCCGGCGCGTGGCAATGGCCACATTGTCTCCAGGTAGCGGCAACCTGCCGACTTCTTCGAATTCGTACATTTGCGCCATAGTCTTAACTCTTTGTAAATCGCTGCTAAGGATTCGTCCAGGAATTAATTACTGGCCAGGTTTTTAAAACAATTTGAAATTTTCCGCGTCTACTCTTCCTGCCTGGTGCAGCAGGACCGCGTTCATCAATTCGATCGCCAGGCGCGATTCCAGCGTCACCCCAGCGCGCACCCCCACGCAGGGATCATGTCTGCCCTTCTTTAATTCAAAATCGATATTTGCCAGATTTTTGCGCACTGATTGCTGTGGCAGGGCAATCGAAGATGTCGGTTTGAAGCCCACCCGACAAACCAGCGGCATGCCGGTAGTGATACCGCCCAGCAGACCGCCGTGGTGATTGCTCTGATAGCCGCTGTGGCGAATGGAATCGTTATTCTGGCTGCCCTTGCGCTCGACCACGTCCCGCCCCGAACCGATCTCGCAAAATTGCACTGCGTGCAGACCGCCAAGAATCCCCATCAGCCGCAGTTTTAAGCTTTGGTACAGGGGTTCGCCTGCCAGCGGCGGGACCTGCACAGCCACTACCTCCAGGGCCGCGCCCAGCGAATCCCCCTGCTTGCGAGTGGTCTTGATCAGTTCGCCCGCCCGCCGGGCAAAATCGGCGTCCAGCGAGTAAATATCGGCCGCTTCCAGCTCTTCCTCGAGCTGCTGGATCTGAGCTGCGCTCAGACGGCCGTCCGCCGCCTTGCCCGCCCATGCCTCGACGCGGTCCGCCAACCGGCAACCGGCCTGCAGATCCCCCACCTGGTAAATCGAAGAGAGGATGACAGTGCCGAAGTGCCGGCGCAAAAAAAGGCGCGCAATAGAACCGCCAATCACATCGGAAATAGTCGACCGGTAGCTGGAGCGGCCACCTCCCCGAACGTCGGTGAAACCGGCGGATTTGTAGTGTTTTACCAGGTCTGTATGACCGGGCCGGACCTCCCCCTGCGGACCGGCGAACTGGGCGTAGTCGGCCGAGCGCTTGGCCGCCGAGAGCACGAGCGCGGCAATGGGTTCTCCAGTGGTAAAACCGCGCTCATAGGAAAACGCGCCGCCCGCCCCAGCACCGATCTGCAACTGGGGTCCTTTGAGCAGTTCAGCAGCGTCCTCGGCGTAGAGCCCCGCCAGCAAGATGACCTCGTCGTCTTCGCGTCTGGGGGTGCCGTGCTTGTTGCCTCCCGGCTTGCGTCGGTCCAGGTATTGCTGAATCTGAGCGCGCGTTATTTCGAGCCCGGGCGGACAACCGAATACAATCGTCGTAATGGCCGGTCCGTGAGATTCTCCGGCTCCCGCTACCCCGAAGAGGGGGCCACCTAATATTTCCATACATCGCACCTGTAAAAAGTACACGGCGAGTCGCCGTCCAATCCACAAACAATTTAATCCTTTCCCCTCCCCCGGGCAATCCGCTATAACCAGCAAAGGCCGATCGCCGCGCGGCGATCGGCCCCTCTTTCTTCACTGCAGATGCTCCGTTCTACCATCCCCCTATCAAACGCTCCAGATCGGCTTCGCCAATCTTCAAATCGTAGCGGGTTCGCACCCGATTGCTGCGCGCTTCGATAAAACTCACCTGGGCATCCAGCACCTCCAGCAGGCGTCCCTTGCCGACGCGATAGCGCTCTTCGGCCAGACGCAAATCCTCTTCGGCCAGTTTTACGGTACGCTCTCCCAGCCGCAGAATTTTTTCCAGGCGCACCAGCTCCAGGTAGGCAGTTTCGATAGCCAGGGCGATCTCACGCTCGCGCTGCGCAGCATTCATCTGGGCGGTTTTAAGCGCTACCGCAGAACGATCTATAGCGGCCTGCTTGGCGCCTCCGTCGAATATATTATAGGTCAGCGAAACGCCCAGATTCAAACGATAATTCTGCTCCAGACTCTGGTAGACCCGGTCGAATATTTCGTTGTTGCGGCTGTAGTTGAGACTGCCCGCTAGCCGGGGATAACGGGCCCCCCGGGCGACGCGCAGGTTGTATTCCGAAGCCGCTATGGTCTGGTTCAGACTCAATAGCGCGGGATTGCGACCCGATATTTGGGCGACGATCTCGAGAAGTTGTTCTTCGGCCACCGGCATCCGCCACTCCACCTCCTGCAACTGGGCTACCTCCAGAGGAGCGCGGACCGCCTCACCCATGATGTGATTGAGCTGTGCCCGGCCCAGGAATACGCCCTGCTGGACGTTGATCAACTGCGATTGCGCATTGTCCAGAGCCACCTGCAGGCGCAACACATCTACTTCCGTGCCCGACCCTACCTGCAAGCGCACCTGGGCATCCTCCAGTTGCTTCTCGCTCAGCTTCAGCGCTTCTTCCTGCACTTCTACCAGTTCAATGGCTTTAAGCAATTCGTAATAGCGCTGCTTCACCGCATACACCACGTCGGCCCGGCGCGCCGCAAAATCCTGTTCTGCACTCTGCATATTGTGCTGCGCAGCTCTGTGGCCATTGGCGCGGCGGCCGGCGTCGTAGAGGGTATGGCTCAGCGAGGCGCTGAAAGAATAGGAATTGCGATTTATGGCCGGAATGCGGGTATGCTGTTCTGCAAAAATCGCCTGCCCGGTTTCAGCATCAATCTCTCCCGTGGGAATCTCCTGAATCCGCACGGATGGCCCGGTGCGCGAACGCCCGTATCCGAAAAGGGTGGCATCGGCCCCAGGGAGCCGGTTGGCCCGGGCGGATTTCACATCGGCCGCGGAACGCCGCAGGTTCTGCTCGGCTACCCGCACATCGACATTCTGCCGGAGGGCTCTTTCTATACACTGATCCAGGGTCAGGGCTTGGGCCTCGAGCGCGGCGGGCGACAAAAAAAACAGCAGAAGAATACTCAATCGCATCATTTTGGATTCCTGTTAAAAATGCTCAGAAAAATAAAAAAACGAGAACTATTTGCACCTATCTCCGCGCCGCCCTTACCACCCGCCGCCCCCACAGCGCCACGTCGTCCAGCAGCGAGTAGAGCGTCGGAGCCATAATCAAGGTCAGAAAGGTGGACGTCGTCAAACCGCAAACCACCACCAGGCCCACTGGCCCCCAGCGCTTGGCAAATCCCTCGGCGGTGCCGTAAATCATCGGCAGAACCAGCGGCATCAAGTTCAAAATCGTAGTAAAAGCGGTCATCAAAATTGGCCGCATCCGATTCTGACCACCCCGCAAAATGGCCTGGTGCCGGTCCATGCCCTGGCGCCGATAGTGATTGATGTGATCTATCAGCACGATCCCGTTGTTGACTACGATGCCGAACAAAATCAGCAGCCCGAGCATGGCGTTGTTGTCCATCGGCACATCCAGGGCGTACAGACCCAGGGCTACGCCAATCAGAGAAAAGGGAATGGCCAGCATGATTGTGAAGGGATGAATGAGCGACTCGAAGAGGGAGGCCATGATCAAGTAGATCAGCAAAAGGGCAAAGATCAGGGTGAAATAGTTGTCATGGGTATCCTGCTGCATCCACCGGGCCTGTCTGCCAAGATCCCAGGAATAACCCGGCGGCAGAGCCACAGTGCCCATCATCTCCTTGACCTTGCCCGTGAGCGCGTAAGCCTGTCCCTGACTCCGGGTATTGGCAAAAACCGTGACTGTGAGCAGGCGATCCTCGCGCTGGAGATCTCTGGGACCTTCCCGCAGGTGAAAATCAGCCAGACTGGCGAGCTGGATCGAAGTGCCGTCACGGCCTTCAAAACGGTTGTTCTTGAGTTGTTCCAGATCCACCCGATCCGCCGCTTCCAGCTGCAGCACGACGTCTATTTCGCGCTCCCGGCTCTTGAAAGTGGTATTGCTCCGCGTGCCCAGCGCCGTAGCTATAGTGCTACCCACATCTTGCGGCGAGAGCCCATAACCAAGGGCCTGCTCCCGGTTCACCTGGACGCGAATCTCCTCTTCGCCATCTTCCAGACTGCTGTCCACGTCCTGCACCCCGGGCAGGCGTCCCAGCTGTCCTCCTACTTCCTCGGCCAGCACCTGCAATACTTCCGCATCCCGTCCGCGCAGCTGCACCTCCACGCCCATGGTGCGGCCCGCCCAGCTCCGCCTCCGTCCCATTTTGTATTTGACCCCTACCCATTCGGGCAGGCGCTCCTTGATGGCATTGGTGGCCTCCATCGTGGACAGGTTGCCATCGTCTGCATCCACCAGGCGCACGGTCAGCCGTCCGCCGCGCTGCCTGAAGTTACTCGATAGAGATTCCACATCAAGTTCATTCCGGGCGCCCAGAAGCACCTGCTCCATCTCCTCGAACATGGCGTGCACTTCCTCCAGGCTATAACTCCTGTCTACTTCGACATTGACATCCACCCGGCGCTCCGGCGTCCAGGGGGTGCCGCGCTGTTCGATTTGTCCGAAAAGGTGCACGCCCAAAACTACCAGGGCACCCGTGATAAGCAGGATATCGGGCCGGTGAGCCAGTGTCAAATCGAGGAGATTTGCATAGGAGCGCCGCATGCCATAGCGGTGAAAGCTCCGCAGCATGCCGTACAAAAGGAGCAACGACAACATGGTTACCTGCGCCGACGCGCTCAGCAGGCCAAAGTAAACCCCCGCACTCACCAGCGCCGCTGCAGCGGCCAGCGGCCACCAGCGGCGGAACCGCCACAGGAGAACTGCTGCAATCAATAGAGCCGTCAAAATCTTCCACTCGGCGCCGATCCACCCCCACCCAGACCCACCCTCCAGCCCCTTGGAGGCTTCTTCCGCAATCACGTGCCAACCCGCACTGTACCCTTCCCAGCTAACCAGGCCGATCAACAGCGCTAATGATCCGAATCCATACAAGGGTGCAAAGCGGCGATAATCCCCTATGAGAATGGCCAGGGCTACGAGAATCGCGGCCGTGCCATCGGCCAGGACCCAATCTATGCTCGCCAGGGAAGTGCCGATGCGATCGAACCAGCGGCTTGTCCAGGCCAGGGCCGTCGCCCATCCAATCTGGTAGAGCAGCCAGCCGGCCAGTGTCAGCAGGGCCAGCACTACCAGGCGCTTCAACCAGAAATCGAAGCGTCTGTACTCATCCTTGAGCAGTATAGAAGAAGCCAGCGGGATGACGGAAAGAGAGATCACCATAGAAACCGCAACGGCCAGACAGATACTCACCCCCGCATCTCCCATCCACCGGGCAGTGCGACTGTCGGAGAGAAAAAAGAAGGGGATGAATACGCACATAGTGGTCAGCGAGGAGGCGGCCACGGCCATTCCGACCTCTTTGCTGCCGCTCAGAGCGGCCTTGTAACTCTCGTCCTTTTCTTCCTCGCGCTTGCGAAAAATGCTCTCCAGTACCACCACCGCCGGATCTACCAGCATGCCCACCGCCAGCATCAGCCCCATCATTGAAACCATGTTCAAGGTGATGGTGGAACCAAAAAATTCCCGCCCCAGGTACATACCGGTAAAGACACAGACAGCTGCCGTAGGGATAGATATGGCAATGACCAGAGTACTGCGGATATTGCGCAAAAAAAGGAAGATGATGCCCACCGCCAGAAGCGCCCCCATAAAAGCCGCGGTTTTGAGGTTGTCCACCTCCCGCAGGACGCTTTTAGCACGGTCGTGAACGATCTCTATCTCCAATTTTCCGCCGTATTCGGCTTCGATCTCCTGCAGCGTCTGCCGCACCCGGTCCGCGACTTCAACGACATTGGCAGTGGGCGCCTTGAATACCTCCAGGCTCACGGCGTCCACCCCGTTGAGACGTTCGTAGCGCTTCTTCTCCGGATAGTCGTAGACCACATCCGCCACGTCTTCCAGGTGGATATCGCGGTCGATAAGGGGCATATGGCCGATTTCTTCAACCGCGGCAAATTCTCCCAGCGCCCGTACCATGTAGCGCTGCTCCCCGTCCATAACCCGCCCCAGTGACGTATTTACATTGTTGTCCCGCACCTGCCAGGCCAGGGCCGGCAAAGATACCTGATGGGCCTCGAGACGCTCCCGATCGAGGTGCGCGATCAGTTGCTTTTCATCGATGCCTTCCACCACGACATTGGCGACCCCCTCGAGACGCAGCAGACGGGGCTCCACTACCTTGCGAACGATATCTAGTAAGCGGTCGTCCTGCCCGCGCCAGCCCATGCTGATATCGATGATCTCTCGCTGATCGCTCTGCCAGCGCCAGATCTGGATCCGCTCCAGATCCGGCGGCAGCAATCCCCTCACCTGATCGACTCGCTCCCGGACCTCCATATTGGCCAGATCCATATCCGTGCCGGCTTTGAAATCCACCCGCACCGAAGCCCGACTCTGCGAAGAAGAAGAGCTTATCGATTCGACATTGCCCAGCGTCGCCAGGACATCCTCCAGCGGCAGCGTGATAAGGCGCTCCACTTCCTCGGGTGAGGAAGAACGGTAGGTCGCACTGACCCGCACCCCCGACGAAGACATATTGGGCAGTTGCTCCAGAGGTAACCGCTGCAGAGAAACTGTGCCCAGCACCAGCAGGCACAAAGTGATCATGGCGACCGTAACGGGACGCCTGATGGCAAACTCAGCTATATTCATGCGCCCTCCCTTCTACTTGCCCCGGTCTAGAACGGTGTAGAGTACGGGGACCACCACCAGGGTCAAAACCGTAGAAAAGATCAGACCGCCGATAACGGTGATGGCCATGGGGGTGCGAATCTCCGCTCCTTCTCCCAGTCCCAGCACCGGGATAGAAGATCCCAGAGCCATGGGCAACAAAGCCAGTGCTGTAGTAGAAGTGGTCATCAGGATTGGGCGGAAGCGCAGAGTACTGGCGCGCAGGACCGCATCTATCTTGCCCAGCCCCTCGTCGCGCCGCAAATGATTGATGTAGTCCACTAGGACGATGGCGTTGTTCACCACAATGCCGGCCAGCATGATCAGCCCGATCAGCACCACCACGCTGATGGTCTGCCCCGTCAGCAGCAACGCCAGGCCGCTGCCTACCAGCCCCAGGGGAATAGTGCACATAATCACCAGGGGGTGCAGCAGGGATTCAAACTGCGAGGCCATCACTAGATAGACCAGGAATACCGCCAGCAACAACGCGAATTTCATGCTGTCGAACGAACGCACCATCTCTTCGTTCTGACCGCCGATGGAGAGCGCAAAGCCTTCGGGCAAAGGCAGCTGCGCCGTCACTGCTTCTATTTCCCGCACCACGCTGCCCAGATCGCGGCCGTTCAGGTTGGCACCGACCACGGCTACTCGCTCCTGGTCCAGGCGGCGGATCTCGGCTGGTCCTTCCACCACCCGCACTGTGGCCACGGCCTCGAGAGGCACCGGTACCGGGTAGGTAGCCGGACTGATGATCAGGCGCTGCAAATCTTCCAGGTCGCGGCGCTCCTCTTCAACTGCCTGCACCCGGATATCTATTTTGCGCTCCCGACGTGCCAGTTCCGTCGCCACATCGCCCTGCAGCTTGTTGCGCAGCAACTGGCCGATAGCCTGGATGGTGGTGCCCACTTCGGCCACTTTATGGCGCTCGAAGACGACCTGGATTTCCGGTTGTCCGGCGGCGGCACTGGACTTGATGTCCACCAGCCCGGGAATCGACCCCAGGCGCTGGCTGACCTGGTCCGCCAGCAGGCGCAGCGTCTCCAGGCTATAACCCGTTATCTCAATCTCCACGGGGGTGCGGAAGGAAAAATAGGAGGGGCGCGAAAACTTGTACTGCAAATCCGGAATGTCGCTCAGGTTCGAGCGCACCTGGTCCATGACCCGGGCTTCCCGCTGGCGCAAAGTCCCCTTTTCCAGCTGCACCTGGAGCTGCGCCATATGCTCTTTCTTCTCGTCGGCGTAGCCCCCCGACTCACCGCTCGCACCCACGGTGGCAAAAACCGTGCGCACCCCCTCCAGCGCATAGATTTCCAGATCGATAGCCGCCACCTGACGGGCGGTTGCTTCCAACGGGGTGCCGGCCGGCCATTCCAGATCGACCAGAAACTCCCCCTGGCTCATCTCCGGAATCAGTTCCAACCCCAGCGACTGGGCCCGGTACAGTACCAGGACGGCCAGCAGAACGGCACTCGCCAGTACTGCGAACCGGTGCTTCAGGGCCCAGCTCAGGAAAGTGGGATAACAACCACCGATCAGACCATAGACCCCGTCGAAAATCTTGTGCAAAGGCCACAAAACTAAACTCAACCCCTTCCCCAACGCGGCAAAAACTTTTTTGACTCCTCGCAGAACGGTGGCTGGTCCGCGCACCAGCATACCCGCTGGACGCGTCTCTTTCCCTTCCTGCGCCCCCCGCAAACTCAGCGATGAAAGCATGGGAATCAGCATCAGCGCCACGCCCAGAGAAGTCACCAGGGAATAGGTCACGGTCAAGGCCTGATCCTTGAACAGCTGGCCGGCTACGCCCTCCACGAAAACAATGGGCACGAATACGCAGATTGTGGTCAGCGTGGCGGCTATCACCGCCCGCCCAACCACGCTGCTGCCGCGGCGGGCGGCCGCGAGGGAATCCAACCCCCTTTCGCGGTAGCGCTGTACGCTTTCAAGCACCACGATGGAGTTGTCCACCAGCATGCCCACTCCCAGAGCCAGGCCTCCCAAAGACATGATGTTGAGACTTATATCCGACCCGAACATCAAAAAGAAAGTGGCCACCACCGAGATCGGGATGGAGAGGCTGATGATGGCCGTACTCTGGAGGTTGCGCAGGAAGAGGTAGAGGATGACCACTGCCAGGATACCCCCTAGAATGGCGGTTTCGAGCACTTCGTCCACTGCCTGTTGAATAAAGGTAGCCTGGTCGAATACCACCTCCATGCGAGAGCCCTGCAGCAACCCTTTGTTTTCCTGCTCGAATTCTTCCAGCCGTTGCCGCACCGCCTCGCTAACCTGGACCGTGTTGGCATCGCCCTCCTTGAAGATGGCTATTTCCACCCCTTCCCGGCCATTGATGCGGGCAATTACATCCCGCTCTTTGTACCCCCGGTACACCTTTCCAACATCATTCAGCTTGAGAGCGGCAGCGCCAATTTGACCGATGACGATCTCCCCGATCTCGTCCACGTCCTGGAATTCGTTCAGGGTGCGCACCAGGAATTCGGCTTCGCCATCCTTGAGCAGTCCCCCCGTCAGGTTGACGTTTTCGGCCGCCAGGCGACTGGTGACCTGACTGATCGGAATGCCGAGATAGTCCAGTCGAACAGTCTCGACCTCGACCTGGATCTCCTCCTCCAAACCGCCTTCGACTCGCACCGCCGCTACCCCCTCGAGGCTCTCCAGGTCAAGGCGCAGACGCTCTTCGGACAGACGCCGCAACTCCATCAAGCTGGAGCCCCCGTAGAGAGCCACGCGCATGATCGGATCCAGGGCCGGATCAAAGCGCAGCAACACCGGTTTTAGCGCCGCATCCGGCAGCTGCACCAGATCCAGTTTTTCACGGATGTCCAGAGAGGCGAAATCCATGTCGGTACCCCAGGCGAACTCGACCACCACGTCCGAGAGACCGGAACGCGAAATCGAACTGACTCTGAGCACGCGGTTCACCACTCCTACCAGCCCCTCGATCGGCTCCGATATCAAACGCTCCACCTCAAGCGGTGCCACCCCCGGGTACTCAGTGCGCACCGTGATGGTCGGATAGGTCATGTCCGGCAGCAGATTTACCGCCAGTCTGGAAAAGCCGACCAGACCAAAGGCGATTACCGCCACCATCAACATGGCCACGGTGACGCGTCGACTGGTGGAAAAATCGATCAGCTTCATAGATTACTCATTTTCGCTCTGGTCTTTTGCAAACCGTTTTTTCATTTTTTTCCACGCTTCGATCGCCGCCGCCTCGCTGAGGCCTCGGTGTTCCTGCATGCGCTGCACCATGGCCGCCGAATCGGGTGGAGCCCCCCGGTCCCATCCTCCTTTTCCACGCCCCCTGGGACTGCCCTGTGCCTCATTTTCACTCGCCTCGCCGGCTTCTTCTTCACCGACCTCTGCCTGCTGCCCCACCAGCCGCACAGCCTGGCCGTCCTTGAGCCCCTCCTGACCCACGGTGATTACCTGATCCCCCGCGCTCAGCCCCTCCAACACCTCTACCCGATCCCCCTCACTGAAACCCAGCTTGACCCGCACCCGCTGGGCCTTGCCCTCAACGAGCGCAAAGACATCGTCTTCATCAGTTTCCAGAATCAGGGCCTTCTTGGGAATTATCAGTGCCTGGGCATGGCGCTCGGTGATGATCTGCACCGAGGCGAACATTCCCGGTTTCA
>CAXFTV010000575.1:0-7025 GCA_964005845.1 uncultured bacterium | reverse complement strand
GGTCAAGTCCAGCAATGTCTGTAAAAAGGCGTTCCGCGTGGGGTGGCTATTCGTTGAGTAGCTCCATATCGAGATAGCGTTTACCGGTGGTCCATTCCTCGGCCCATTCCATTGCCAGAGCCGCCACGAGCCGCAAGCAGGCTTGGGCATTAGGAAAAATCTGGACGACATCGGATCGTCGGGCGATCTCTCGATTCAACCGCTCCAGCGCATTGGTGGTCCTCAAGCGCGCTCGATGGGCTTCGGGAGACGCCAAACAGGCCCATAAGAAATCGGCATATCGTTCCAGTTTGTCCGCTACGGTCGGATAGGTTTTTTCATAGGCTTCGACCACCTGCTGGCACCGGGCTTGAGCACTTGGCAGGTCGGCGGCATGATATATGGTGCGGATCTGAGCGGCGACCTCCTTTCGGTGCTCACGCGGGATATCCGATAGGACCGAGCGCTGGAAATGAGCCTGGCAATACTGCCAGGCCGCGTCGGTAAAGTAGCGCTCGACGGCCTGGACCAGCCCCTTGTGCTCATCAGAGGTGACTAGGCGCACCCCCGTTAAGCCGCGATCGATCAACCCGCTAAATAACGCGCCCCAACTTGTCTCACTTTCGGTGGGGGCAACAACCACACTCAACAAATCCCGATACCCATCTTGTCCCACGCCCTGGACCAGGAGCACGCCTTTAGACACCACCTGATGATTTTCGCGCACGTGCTCATAGCGCGCATCGACGACCAGATAGGGATACGGCTGTGTCAACGGTCGATTCAGCCAGGTTGCAATATCGGCATCCAACCCCTGGCAGACCGACGACACCAGCGACTTGGAAAAGTGCGTGCCGCACAGCTTTTCCGTGATCGCTTTAACCTTGCGCGTCGAAACCCCTTGCAGATACGACTGCTGCAGGGCTAATACCAGCGCTTTTTCCGAGCGTTGATAGCGCTCAAATAACTCGGATTGGAAACGACCCGCCCGATCTTGGGGCAAGGCCAGTTCAATGCGTCCCACCCGCGTGGTCAGCTGACGCGGTTTATAGCCGTTGCGATAGCCTTGCCGATCCTCGGTCCGCTCATAGGGATCGGCGTGCAGAAACTGCGTGATTTCCTCTTCGAGAAACTGCTGCAAAAATCGCTGCAGCCCCTCGCGCAGAAAATTAGGATCATTCAGTAACACCTCTTGATCGGCGGTCGACGACGGCGTAGCTTGAGAGTGGGTCATTGTTGCCTCCAAGTTGAAGTGTGATAAGGAGTTGTGGTAAACCCTAAAATACACTCCACGCGGGACAGCGATGACCTTTCACATTTTACAGAAATCTACGGACTCAACCTAACATCTTGGAAGCATATCTCATTAAACTCATGACTATCACTCCTCTTTAGATTACAACGAATTCAGCTTTGTTTGGAGACTCTTTTTGCCATGCGTTCCAGCACTTTGAGAGATAAGCCTTTTGGTGTGTGTCTGCCCTGTTCCCAATTGACTATGGTGGCTTTATTGACGCCGATTTTGTCTGCAAAAGCCCGGATAGATAAGCTCATGCTCTTGCGCAGTTGAAGTATTTCTTCCGGTTTCATATTACCTCCAAAACAACCTTTAAAAATAGTTGACTTATATGCCCCAATGCCCTTGATATCAATGTACTATTTTTTGTACATTATAGATAGTAAAAAAACCCGCCCGGTACACCAAACACCGAACGGGCAAAGCCAGCCTCAGACCCGTTAAAATCATGGAGGTCAGCCCAATGGCTAAACTATCCGTAGTCCCTCGTTCTGTCAATCCATTCCAACCGTCCATTCCCCATCAAATCGAAGCACGAATCCGTTGTTCCTAGTGTGGTCTCTCAGATGTATCTGGATCACATTCGAGACCGGCTCTTGTGCGTGGTTACCATTCTACTGCGCCGGTGTCCTGGATGCCGATCAGGTCCGTTCTGAGGCTCCCAGTGGAGTAAAATGGGCCGCACCCACTTTAGCTGGTCCATGAGACGCTCATAGATCCCTCGATTAGATCGTCCTGTCCGCCCCTTTCAGTAAGTTCTGGTCAAGAGCACTTCAAAGTGGGAATTATCCCAAAACTTAGGCACCGGCATAGGGCTGGTAGCTATACCTAATAAAGGAGATATACATATGGCTGTATATCATAAGAATGAAGCCTGGTGGATTGACTATTACTATCAGGGCAAAAGATGCCGGCAGAAGATCGGCACGCGAAAGAAAGACGCTGAGGAGGCCTTGAACCAGATTAAGGTTAAAATTGCAACCGGGAATTTCGTGCCGATGGAGGAGCAGAAACGGCGGGAAGCTCTCGAGCAACAGCCTATCCTCTTTGATACCTTCGCCAAGGAGGAGTTTCTGCCCTGGTCGCAAATGAAACATTCTCTTCGGCATCAAGGAAATATAGAAATCATACTGCGGGTCCATCTCATTCCGTATTTTGGAAAAAGATACTTGCACGAAATTACCCCCAAGCACCTTGAAGACTACCTTACCAAGCGCAGCAGGACCCCTTATAGCCGGGGTAAAACTAAAAAGCCGGTCAAAAATACGACCCTTAATCGGGATATCGCCTGTATCAAGGGCCTCTTCCGAAAAGCAGTAGAATGGGGGTGCCTACAAGCATCGCCGGCAGAAGGCATTAAAAATCTCAAGGAAATTCCTAACCCTCCCCGATTACTCGAACAGGAAGAGATCTTTCGGCTATTAGAGGAAGTCCCTGATCACTTGAATGCGCTGGTTGTCTGTGCAGTGTATGCCGGATTGCGCAAGAAAGAGTTGTTCTACCTGCAATGGAAAGATATAGACTGGACAACAGGAGAGTTGAACGTAGTCTCCCGCGAGGAGCACCCTACTAAGAATTACGAATCCCGGCGCATCCCCATGAACGAAACCCTGGCAGAGGCCCTGCGGCGGCATCCCCGGCGATTGGGCAGTCCCTATGTGTTTTGCAATGAAAAGGGTGAACCTTATGACAATGTCCGTATTGCCCTCAACAGTGCCGCCAAGCGAGCAGGAATTGAGGAGGGATTTAAGCTACACCAGTTGCGCCATGCTTTTTGTTCTCATGCCCTGATGCAAGGAATTGATCCCCGGACCGTGCAGAAATGGATGGGCCATAAGGATCTGCAAACGACCTTGAAGTATGCCCATGTCTCACCCGACCATGAGAAGGCCGCAATACAACGACTCCAGTACCATCACGGTCACTATATGGACACCAAGAACAAAGAAACATAAAAAATGGCACTCACAAAAGAAATTAAATTTCCTCGTAAGTGCCTATTAAACAACTACTTATTTATGGTGCACCCAGTAGGAGTCGAACCCACAACCTCCTGATCCGTAGTCAGGTGCTCTATCCAATTGAGCTATAGGTGCACGCTATTTCCAGTGCGCTATAAAATAGCCGCTGCCTCTTTCCCCGTCAAGACCGCCGGCTTCACCCCTGTCCCAGAAGCTCCAGATATTTGTAGCCGGTACCCGTATTGAAGAGCACTACCCGCTCATCCCCACCGACCAGCCCCTGGTCCCTGAGCTTGTGCAGCGCCGCCAGCGTAGCACCGCCTTCGGGAGCGGGAAAAATGCCGCTGTGACGCGCCAGCTCGTGAGACCCGGCAATCAGCTCCTCATCCGTCACTGCCACGGCCGTGCCGCCGCTCTCGCGCAAAGCCCGCAGCATGAGGAAATCGCCCACCGCACCCGGCACCCGCAGACCCGAGGCCCCGGTGCGGGCATCCTCCCACATCTGGGCACTCTCGTGGCCCTGCTCAAAGGCGCGCACAATCGGCGCGCAGCCGGCGGCCTGGACCGAAACCATGCGGGGTTTGGGACCGCTGATCCAGCCCAGCTCCTCCATTTCGGCAAATGCCTTCCACATGCCGATCAGGCCAGTACCACCGCCGGTGGGATAGAGAATGACCTCGGGCAATTCCCAGTTGAAATATTCGGCCAGCTCGTAGCCCATGGTTTTTTTGCCCTCGACCCGGTAGGGCTCCTTGAGAGTGGAAACATCGAACCAGCCCTCGGCCTCCTTGCGCGCCGCCACGATCTTGCCGCAATCGCTGATCAGCCCATCAACCAGCTCCACCTGAGCGCCGCAGGAACGGCATTCGATCTGAAAGGCCATCGGCGTATCCTGCGGCATGAACACGTGCGCCTCCAGCCCGCAGGCCGCCGCATAGGCCGCCATTGCTCCCCCGGCGTTGCCCGCCGTGGGAATGGCCAGCTTTGCGGCCCCCAGAGCGCGTGCGGCAGTGACCGCGGCGGACAGGCCCCGGGCCTTGAACGAACCGGTGGGGTTGGCGGACTCGTCTTTGATGTAGAGGCGCGAAAAACCCACCGCTGCTCCCAGGTGTACAGCGTGGTGCAACGGCGTATAACCCTCGCCCAACGAAACGACCGCAGCCTCGTTGGCAGCCGGCAAAACTTCCAGATAGCGCCACATATCCGGACGCCGCCCGGCCAGATCCTCCTTCTGCAGGGCCCCGGCCACGCCATCCAGATCGTAGCGCGCCAGCAGCGGCGCGCCGGCCTCGGAAAGATTGTGCAATTGATCGGCTTCGTAGCGCGCCCCGGTGCGGGCGCATTCCAGGTGCGTGAGAAAACTTTTCATGAGCTTCTGTACAGACCTTTCTCGGCGATATAGGCTTCGACCTTTTCGGGGACCATGTAGCGAATCGAACAACCCGCCGCCAGACGCTGGCGGATGCGGGTGGAAGACAGCTCGATCAAGGGGGTTTCCACCTGCAGCAACTGGGCCGCCAGAACCGGGTCGGGGTCCAGCGCGGTGGTGATGCGGGACCCGGCCACCACGGTGCACTGATCCAGAATGCCCTGGGGTTTGTGCCAGGTGGACAGCGGCGCGATATTGTCGGCGCCGATGATCAAAAAGAGCTGCGTGTGGGGGTGGAGGGCGCGCAGTTGCTGCAGGGTATCGTACATATAGGATTTACCCGGCCGCTCCAGCTCGATGCGCGAGCCCTTAAAGGAGGGAAAAGATTCGAGTGCCAGCTCGACCATGGCCCAGCGCTGCGCGACCGGGGCCAGGGGCGGCTCGGCTTCCTTGTGGGGCGGATCCGCCGCCGGGACAAAAAGCACCTGGTCCAGCGCCAGCTCTTCCCGCACGGCTTGAGCCAGCAGAACGTGGCCGATGTGAATCGGATCGAAGGTGCCACCCAGAATACCCAGGCGCTGCATGCACTCAGTCCTCCCGGGGCTACTCTAGCTCGTCCAGCAACTTTTTGACCTGCCGCACCAACTTCTCGTCCTCGCTGTCGCGTTCCACTTCCGCCCAGTAGGTGCGCGCCTCCTTGTGCTCCTCGTGGCTGTGGGCGATCTCGCCCAGCCGCGTCAGAGTTTCGTAGTAATAGGGCGTATCCGGAAAGTCGCGCAACAAATCCCGGTAGGTGATGGCCGCGGCTTCAAGGTGACCTTGCTCGTGGTAGAGCCGCGCCCCCAGATAGCGCTTTTCGGCCAGCCGGGTGCGACACTCGACGATGCGCTCCCGCGCCACTGCCACCAGCGGACTATCCGGGTTGTCTTCGATGAACCGGCGGAAGTAATTGAGCGCTTCGTAGGTTTCCTGCTGGTCCAATTCGGCGCGGCGCAACTGTTTGAAATAAGCCTCGGCAATGCGGTACTGAGCATCGTCGACCCACTCGCAGGAAGGATAGGTATTCATCAGGCGTTCGTATTCGAAAACTGCCTGCACGTAGTCCTCGCTGCAGTAATGGGCCTCGGCTAGATAATACTGAGCGTCGGGCACCAGGGAGGAACCGGGAAAATTGGTGACGACGCGCTGGAATTCCTCAATGGCCTTGACACAGCGTTCCTTGCCCAGAGCCTGCTGACCGCGCTCGAAATAAAATTCCGCCTTATTCAAGGTCGGGACGCTGGAACTGCAGCTCCACAACAGGGCCAGCAAGGCGCTGAGGGGTATGACAAATCGCACGAGTTTCACATCCGTTTAGCGGTTGGAGAAAAAGAGATAGATCAACCCCCCGAGCACCGTGGAGATGATCACAGGTTCGACGAATTTACCCCAGGTTTGTTCCTCGAGGTCGGTCTCGGCGAACCCGAACGAAGTGGTCTGTAAAAACTCCAGCTTATCTTTGGGCGCATAGTTTTTCTGGAAGACTGTTTCCTCGTCCTGCCAGTAGAGGGTTTGCCCATCGGGCTCGCTGAGTTGCAGCGCGATGGTGACGTGACTCTGGCGCTCGACCTGACTGCTAATCAGGCCGGCTTTGCCTTTGAGGCCCAATTCCAGAATGCGGTAGGATAGCCGCACGCTGCCGGGGGCCGCCTGGGCAGAGTCCAGACTCACTTCGAAGCCGCGCGCCAGCAAGCGCTCGCTCAGCAGGTGGTCCACCAGCCAGTTGGCATCGTGCTTGGCCTGGGGCACGACGAACAAAGCACCATCCCAGGTAGTCGTATCGGGGGTTTCCATAGCGGCCAGACCCTGCTCGACCGCCGCTTCGACAGTCGCGGTTATCATGTCCATATTGGTGGGCAGGGCGCTGGAGAAAGCAGGTGGGACAGCCGCCCCAAGGGCGACGACAAAAATAAAAACTACGGTGAATCGCAATGGCTTATTCCTCTTGGTGGTTCGGGGTTTTTCAGGGCCCTCCCAGGTATTCCATTTCCTTGAGGGCCTCATCGGTCTTATCGCTTTCGGGGTATTCATCCAGGAGTTTCTGGAAGGCCTTCAGGGCCTTTTGCCTCTCGCCCAAATTCATGTGGCAGTAGCCGATCTTTATCTGGGCATGGTCGGCCTTAGTCGTTTTGGCATAGGTGAAAACCTTGGTGAATTCGATCAGTGCCAGCTCGTATTTGGCCAGGCCGTAATAACACTCGCCAATCCAGTACTGGGCATTGTCGGCCCAATCGCTATCGGGTGCGATCTCGATGATCTGGCGGTATTGCTCCAGGGCCTCGTCATAGCGGCGGTTGCGGTAGTCGTTCAGGGCCGCGTTATAGATCTGCAGCACGTCGAATGGTTTACGAGACAGCACCGGCGTGCTGGCGGGGGGGGG
>CAXFTV010000574.1:0-4534 GCA_964005845.1 uncultured bacterium | reverse complement strand
TCCCTCGCCAGTTCCACTTCGGCGGCAAAGGCCGGCGAAATGGCGGTAATTACCATGACATTTTTATCCGGAGTTGTTTCCCACTCGCCATCGTTAACCATTCTGGGGCCGCAGGCGACATTGAATTCTGTCTGAAAACCAGGGTGTTCCAGGCTGCTGGCGAACCAGCGCCCCCCCGCGATGATGCGCTGGCTCATGGTCCGGGCAGTTTCCTGAATCGCATCCATATGCGCGGTTGTATGGGCAGCGCGTTCGGTGAGAACGGCCAAATAGTGCCTGGCTTTTTCCCCTGCAACCGCATGGGGGTGGGCCAATTTGTTCGCCGCCTCGGCATTTAGCATCCAGTGGACCGCACCACCGCCCGTTGCAGCGCAGGGACAGAGCCGGAATTCGGGTATTTCCGGGCAGTCCACTAGGCCCTGCTGATAGGGCATATGGGTGTGCAGGATCTCGTTTGAAACGTCCTTGAGCATGAGCCCATCCGGATTGCCGTGACTGATATCGGTGAATCCAACTGGGCGAAATTCATTGTCCCAGTAGGGAGTGGTAACGCAGGCTACGTAGACGCCGCGCTCGCGGGCTTCCAATACTTCGCGAAAGCAGAAGTTGGTGATGGCGAGATCACCTTCTTTCATGGCGGCAAATTCCCTCGACGAACGGAAGATGCCCGGGTTGCCCCGCCTTGCTTCGTCGTGTTCGTGAAAGGGCAAATGACCGCTGTTCATAGAGGTCCACACCGTACCTCCGCGTGCAATTACTGCGGCCGCGCGTGCTCCCAGGGCGGCAATCTGCTCGAGTTCGCCTGCTAGTCCCTCCAGAATCTGCATAGTTCCCTGGTGGTATTGACGCATATAGGTCATATCTGAGATCCGTTGGTTATAAAAAATTGCTGGTGGAGAAAAACCTAAAATCCCACTGCCTGGCCTTCCTTGCGTGGCTCGGAAGCGGCACAATAACCCCATTCCAGGCGCTGAATCAATTGGGCCCCGCCAAAGGTCCAGCGCGGATTGGAAAAGAGCACATGACCGCGGTCGAGGAGCGATTCGATAATCTCGGAGCGGAATCCCTGCTCGAGGCCCACATCGCGTCCCTGCAATACCTGCCAGCGCGGGGCATCTACGGCGGCCTGGGGGTTTTGCCCATAGTCGGCCAGGCGAATCACCATCTGCGCGTGTCCCTGAGCCTGCATGGGACCGCCCATGACGCCGAAACTCATCAATGGCTTGCCATCTCGGGTCAAAAAGGCCGGGATTATGGTGTGAAAAGGGCGTTTGCCACCATCCACCTGGTTGGGGTGGCCGTCGATCAGTTTAAAGCCCGAGGCCCGATTTTGCAGCGAAATACCCGTTCCCGGAACTACCACCCCGGAACCAAAGCCCATATAGTTGGACTGGATGAAGGAAACCATCATGCCGGAGGAATCTGCCGCGCTCAAATAGACAGTGTCGCTTTGGACGGGTTCGCCTGGTCCCGGGTCCTGCGCCTTGTAAAGGTCGATCTGTGCGGCCCGCGTCTGCAAGTACCCGGGGTCCAGCAAGGCCTCGACACCGGTGTCCATAGTGGCGGGATCGGCAATAAAGCGGTAGGCATCGGCCAGGGCCAATTTCATAGCCTCGAGCTGGATATGCACGCTATCAGCCGAATCTACCGGGTGGGCAGGCAGATCCCAATGTTGCAAAATTCCCAGTGCGATCAATGCCGCCAAGCCCTGGCCATTGGGCGGGATTTCGTGCAATTTATAGCCGCGGTAATCCTGGCATATCGGCTCTACCCAGTCCGCCTTGTGGCTGGCCAAATCTTCCTCGGTCATCGCCCCGCCATGGATTTTGGCGTCGGCTGCCATGGCGGAGGCCAGTTTGCCCTGGTAAAAGGCTTTGCCATGGCTGGCCGCTATGGCTTCTAGACTGCGGGCTTGCTCCATAGATGAAAAGCGCTCGCCGGGGAGGGGGGCGCGTCCAGCGGGCAAAAAATGTTCGCCAAAAGAGGCAAATTCCCCATAGACTGTAGCAGCCCGCGCCCAGCTCTGTGCCGTGACGGGACCAACCAGAAAACCGTCGGCGGCGTATTTGATTGCCGGTTCGAATAGGTCGGAGAAGGGTAAGAGCCCGAAACGCTCCGACAATTTTACCCAGGCCGAAACAGCTCCCGGCACATTGACGGCATCCCAGCCGAATTGCGGCATGGTATCTCGGCCGCTGAAATACTGCGGTGACCAGGCCGCCGGCGATCGCCCGGAAGCATTTAAGCCGTGCAGTTGCGCGCCATCCCAAATCAGCGCAAAGGCATCCGATCCCAGCCCATTCATAGTCGGCTCGACAATGCTCAGAGTAATAGCCGTTGCCAGTGCCGCATCCACGGCATTGCCCCCTTTGAGCAGCATCCGCAAGCCTGCCTGAGCGGCCAAAGGTTGCGATGTGGCCACTACATTTTCGGCCAGCACCGGCATGCGGCGCGAGTTGTAGGGCAGATCCCAACTATAGTTATTCATTGCTGTTTAAGCGCTTCTTGGGGGGTGAAAGTGGAGGCTTGCAGAACGGTCTGGTTTTCGTAAATGGATCCCCCCCTGAGGGCTGCGGGGAGGGGAAAGCGCACCGGCACCTGTTCTAGGCGGGGAATATTGCTCGGTTCGCCACGCAGGAAGGAGCTGCAATATTGCTCCCAATTCATGGTCATATTCAATGGCCAGGCATCGGCGGCGACGTACTGTAAGAGCAGCAAACGTCGCGGGTTGGGGGAAGTATTGGGCAGCGAAGCATGCAGTGTTCTGCCATGGTGGATGGAAATTCCACCCGCCTCCAACTCGACTTTGGTAGCGTCTTCGAAGCTAAAGGTGTCCTCAGTTACGGCGCCGGCAAAATGGCCGT
This sequence comes from uncultured bacterium, assembly GCA_964005845.1. Classification (GTDB taxonomy): domain Bacteria; phylum Latescibacterota; class UBA2968; order UBA8231; family UBA8231; genus CAXFTV01. Next base: position 1,670 of record CAXFTV010000574.1, on the reverse strand, counting down.
CGAGATGGTGGTCAAATATTTTTCCTTTGTGAGATTTGGGCTTGACCAGCAGGCAGCCGTTGGCTGTGCTCATAGCATCAATACAGACGCCCACCGCCAGGATATCGTCATTTGTGTGGGGATAGAAAGCCCAGTCCTGGTGCCATTCTACCGGAGAGCCGAATTCCCCCGATTTCATATTTAGTTTATCGCCGTTGGTGCGAATGTTGGGTCCGATGAGTTGGGCGACAATGTCGAGGATTTTATCGTGATTTAAAATGTCATTATATGCTTGATGGACCTTGACGGGTTGTTTGATGCGGCGCACTTTGGGGGAAGCAGCCGAATGGCCCGGTTCCAGGTCGTATACCTCACCGCTCTCGCTCTCGGTTCGGGCGGCCTCGACAAACTCATCCGTTACCTGTCTGAGCTGAGCGATCTCGTTGGCAGATAAGACCCCTTCAATACCCAGATAACCTTCGTTGTGGTAAAATTCAATCTGATTGCCGTTTAGAGACACTTCGGGCTCCTTTCAAAGGCTAATAAACTGATATTGCTCAGCATAAATATAGGATTCTTGGGGGTAGATTGATAGGGGGGACAACCCGAGGTGGAAATTTAAGTATATACTGGTTGACAAAGTCAATAGTGGTCCGGGAAAGGTCTCGAGGGCAGGCATTGTATTCGGCAAATTCATAAGCCAATTGCACTTTGGCCCCAGGCGCCCTTTTTTTCTGGGTCCGTTTCGAAGTGCTTTAGACCCTCCCGGGGAATTCCCTGCCGCGGATGAGCATAAAGCGGAATTCCCCGGGAGGTTTCCCGCACTCTGCGATCAAGCGCTGTTCTTCGTTAGGAGTCCCCAGATACATGGTTTCCGAGCGCAAATAGTGCAGGGCGAGGCCGCGGCGTCGATGCGGCGTAGGGTTGGCGCCGGTGCGGTGGAAGTTGAGGCCGTGGTGAAACATGCAGGAACCCGCTGCGAGCTCGATGGGCACCGGGTCTGGCAGCAGTTGATTGGCGAGGAACTGCTTGCGGTATTCGGATTTGATCGGTCCCCATTTGTGGCTGCCCGGAAGAACCGTCATACAGCCGTTTTCAATTGTCGCATCGTCCAGGGCAACCCAGCAGCTGACGTGATCCTGAGGGGCAAACTGAGGCCAGGCCACCGAGTCCTGGTGCCAGTCGGTAACCGTGCCGGTGTAGCGCGATTTCATCATCAACTGGTCGCAATATAGCTTGATATTGGGGCCGAGCAAGGCCTCGATTATATCGACAATGGCCGTTTTGCGGGCGATATCTTCGAACAAATCGTCGAAGTAGCAAAGATGGGTCATTTTGCGCACCTGATCGAGGGGATCGGTAGGGCTATCATCGGTATCCCGAAAGGCAGCCTCCAGTTGGATATAGCGTTTGGGCACGTGGCCCATCCGGCCATAGGCGATGTCCTCGCAGCGTTGGCGCAGGGTCTCCACCTCGGTATCTGAGAGGACGCGCGTATAGGGTAAATACCCCTTTTCTCGGAAGTGAAGTTTTTGTTCTGGGGTAAGACTCATAGGGTTGAAACTCCCGCTATGTGGCTGGGGAAAATGGGACGATTGCCCGTTGGTCAATCGCGGCCTTCGATTATTTATTTCCGCCCTGGCCCGTTGGTCTATTTAAACGCTCCGAGCGGTGTGATTATATTGCGCCTA